>NZ_JANEWM010000026.1:0-57577 GCF_028069825.1 Citrobacter sp. Igbk 14 | reverse complement strand
ATTAAGAACTATTATTTAGTGTTGATACGTAGTACCAGAGCATCCTATCTAACTAAAGCTAAATTCTCCGGCCATAACAACAAAAAACCGAAGCCAGAAAACTGACTTCGGTTTTTTTCTACCACAACAAGCGTGGGAATACGCTATTAGCTGGCTTTGCGCTCGTGCGCCTGACGGTAAGCCACTAAATCTTCGATAGTGACTACAGCCATATTGTGCTTGCCGGCAAATGCAATGCACTCCGGCGCGCGCGCCATGGTGCCATCATCATTAGTCAATTCGCACAGCACACCAGCCGGTTTAAAACCCGCCAGCGTCACCAGATCGATGGTGGCTTCAGTGTGGCCACCGCGAGTTAACACACCACCAGCCTGAGCACGCAGCGGGAAAACGTGGCCCGGGCGGTTCAGATCGGAAGGTTTAGCGCCATCTTTAATCGCCGCGCGAACGGTCGTGACACGGTCTGCTGCGGAAACACCGGTAGTCACACCTTCTGCCGCTTCAATGGTCACGGTAAAACCCGTACCGTAAGCGCTGGTGTTATTTTCCACCATCATCGGCAGATCGAGCTGTTTGCGTCGGTCTTCAGTGATGCACAGGCAAACAATACCGCTACCGTGACGGATGGTTAGCGCCATCTGTTCAACAGTCATGGTTTCTGCCGGGAAAATCATATCACCTTCGTTTTCACGGTCTTCATCGTCAAGCACCATCACACCGCGTCCTTCACGCAGCGCAGCAAGCGCATGTTCAACACGTTCGAAAGGCGTACCAAAAGAGGAAAGTAGCGTCTGATTCATGGTAAAAAAACCTCACTAAAATTATGGTTACCAGAATCAGGGCAGTCTTAGGAGTGCCGTCAAAGCGGCAAAAAAATAACGTGAGCGGGTCCATGCCCGACTGGATCGTTACTCTCTCCCATCCGGACTCTAACCGTCGGCCCCGGAATTACACCGGATCTGCTGACCTTTTTGCCGTAACAAAAAGCGCTCGCGGGCTTTCAACATTCGTTGATTTACCGCCGGTGGGGAATTTCGCCCCGCCCTGAGAATAAGCGGGTTAACTATAACGCTATTGATTACCTTCATCAACGCCTTTACTCGACTTAGCTTCACACAATTCTGGTTTATGCCTGGGGCAGTTCGCACTACAATAGGCAGCAACACGTACCAGTTCAGGGAAACCATAATGATTGACCCGAAAAAAATTGAGCAGATTGCTCGTCAGGTTCACGAGTCGATGCCGAAAGGGATCCGGGAGTTTGGCGAAGACATTGAGAAGAAAATTCGCCAAACGCTGCAGTCGCAGCTGACACGTCTGGATCTGGTAAGCCGCGAAGAGTTTGACGTACAAACCCAGGTTTTACTGCGTACCCGTGAAAAACTGGCGTTGCTTGAGCAACGCCTGACGGAGCTTGAAGCGCGTGAGAAAACGGCTGAAGTTAAGCCTGCGCCCGCAATCCCGCCAGTCGATCCACAAGTATAAAAACGACAACGGGCCGTAAGGCCCGTTAGTATGTCAGTGTTCCAGTTCTAATTTTTTCGCCTCTGTTGCCTGCTGGCAGTAAAGTGCATAGCGTTTGCAAAACCAGCTGCGATGTTCCTCATCCATATTTCCAGTGACAGCCTGGATATCAACGGGTCGGCCCTCAGCCTGCATTCTGGCAAAACTCCGGGCCAGGAAATCGAAATTGTTCAGTGAATACATATTGCTGTTCATGAGCATACCCTCCAGTTATTGAATATCTGTTAAGGCCATATGCTTTTTCTGATTTCAGTATTTCCCTATACGCGAAGCTGTTCTGTACATTATGTGCGCAAAATGAGGGCTCTGCTTCACACTTTTCTACGAAATCTGTGAGAGAGTCAAATGAGGTCTATCAGAGGAGGAATACATCTCCTCCTCTGATCTTTCTTCCGGTACTCCGGGTCGAGCAAACAGCATCGTCAAGCAAGGAAAGCGCGCTAAACGGAAGGTTTGACGCGTTTCCGGTAATTGTTATTTATCGCTGTCTTTCTGGATCTTTTTGATGATATTGGTCGTTGAACAACCATCTTCGAAGTTGAGTACCAACACTTCTCCGCCGTTGGCCCATACCTCTTTGCTGCCGGCAATCTCGTCCGGCTTGTAATCGCCGCCTTTGACCAGCAGATCCGGCAGAACACCGGCAATCAGACGCTGCGGCGTATCCTCTTCAAAAGAGACGACCCAGTCGACGGACTCCAGCGCACCCAGCACGATCATACGCTGCTCAAGCGGGTTGACCGGGCGCGTTTCACCTTTCAGACGTTTGGTGGACGCATCGCTGTTAACCGCGACGATCAGACGGTCACCCAGCTTGCGCGCATTTGCCAGATAGGAGACATGCCCCGCATGCAGGATGTCAAAGACACCGTTGGTCATCACCACTTTCTCACCACGTTTGCGGGCGCTGGCGACAGCCTGCTTCAGCTCATCTTCACTCATCACGCCAAAGCCGGTATCAGCGCGACCGCGCACGGCATTTTCCAGCTCGATCGGTGAAACCGTAGAGGTCCCCAGCTTACCGACAACAACACCTGCTGCCGCGTTAGCAAAATAGCACGCCTCTTCCAGCGAATTACCCGCGGCAAGCGTCGCTGCCAGTACGCCGATAACCGTATCGCCCGCACCGGTCACGTCATACACTTCCTGCGCCTGGGTCGGCATGTGCAATGGCGCTTTGCCCGGTTGCAGCAGCGTCATGCCCTGTTCGGAGCGCGTGATTAACAGTGCAGAAAGGCCGAAATCCGCAATCACCTTCATGCCGCGTTCAACCAGCTCATCTTCGCTCTTGCACTTACCCGCGACCGCTTCAAACTCAGACAGGTTCGGCGTCAGCAGCGTTGCGCCGCGGTAGCGTTCAAAATCGGTCCCTTTCGGATCGATAAGTACCGGAACCCCTGCTTTACGTGCCAGTGCAATCATTTGCTGAACGCTTGCCAGCGCACCTTTGGCGTAGTCCGACAGCACCAGCGCGCCGATAGATCCCAGCGCCTGATTGATACGCTCATGCAGTGGCTGCGGATCCACACCTTCAAAGCCTTCCTCGAAGTCCAGGCGAATCAACTGCTGGTTGCGGGAAAGCACGCGCAGCTTGGTTATCGTCGGATGCGTCGGCACGGAAACGAAGTCACATTTTACGTTTACGTCCGCCAGCGTTTTACTGAGTGCACGCGCCGCATCGTCAATGCCGGTCAGGCCCACCAGACGCGAATTCGCTCCCAGAGAGGCAATGTTCATCGCCACGTTTGCTGCGCCACCGGGACGTTCTTCAATGGTATCCACTTTTACCACCGGGACCGGCGCTTCTGGGGAGATACGGCTGGTAGGGCCGTACCAGTAGCGATCCAGCATCACATCACCGACAACCATGACTCCTGCACGTTCAAACTCTGGCAGCGTTACTTTCATTCCTGTCTCCTGAGAGATTCTCTGAGGGTCTTAAAATTTGCGCGCGATAATAGCACACTTCACTCGGCAACCAGCCACTTCTGCCAGCTGTCACGCACCAGCGTACGTTCAGCACTGAAGCTCTCCGGCGCGACATGGCCCGGAAGTTCCTGCAGGGCAAGATGGTGAAGTTCATCGCGCAGCGTCGTGTAAGCGCGGGTAAGCGCCAGCGCTTCCTGTTCGTCCATAATGTCGTTTTGTGCCAGTAATTCCAGAATGCGCACGTTATCCGACCAGCGCGTCAGCTTGGGTTTTTCGTGGGCATAGCGCAGCACCAGATATTGCGTAATAAACTCAATGTCGGTGATACCGCCTTCATCTGCTTTGATATCAAAACGATCGCGATGTTTATTGCCCAGATGGGCACGCATTTTCTCACGCATTTCGCGCACGTCTGTCTGTAATGTTTTTCCATCACGGGCGAGGGTCATGATATCGCGCCGCACCACATCAAACTGAGAGGTTAGTTGCGGGTCGCCGTACACCACACGAGCCCGCACCAGCGCCTGATGCTCCCACGTCCAGGCTTCATTACGTTGGTAGTCAGCAAAAGCGTCTGTTGAGGTCACCAGCATTCCCGCCGCACCGGACGGACGCAGCCGTGCATCCACTTCATACAAAATGCCAGATGAGGTGCGGGTACTGAAAAGATGCATAATGCGCTGCGACAGGCGCAGATAGAACTGCCGCCCGTCAATCTCACGTTCGCCGTCAGTCATCACATCCATCGGGCAATCATGCAGGAAGATCAAGTCGAGATCGGAGCTATAGCCCAGCTCCCAACCGCCCAGTTTGCCGTAGCCAACAACGGCAAAACCGCGGCCTTCACGATCGCCAAGATGCGTTGGTTGCCCGTAGCGGGCGACCATTTGCGTCCACGCCTGCTGAACTACGGCATCAATAATGGCTTCCGCCAGCCAGGTCAGGTGATCGCTTACCTTCATGACTGGCAGCGTCCCGGCGATATCAGCCGCCGCAATACGCAGCAACTGCGTTTGCTTAAACTGACGCAGGGCTTCCAGCTGCTGCTCTTCGTCATCTTCCGGTACCCGCAGCAAATACTGACGCAGCTCATCGCGATAGGCGTCAGTCGCCGTGGGTTGGTACAACGTGTTGGGGTCCAGCAGTTCATCGAGCAACAGCGGATAGCGTGCCAGTTGGCTGGCCACCATGGGTGAGGCAGCGCACAGCGAAATCAGGTGTTTAAGCGCCCCTGGGAATTCGCTCAGCAGTTCCAGATAAGTCGTGCGGGTGACAATGCCCACCAGCAGCGGAGTAATACGCGACAACGGCACGGAGGCATCATCGCGGGAACAGACATCGCTCAGCAGATGCGGCATCAAATGATCCAGCACCTGACGCCCCCGCGGGCCTATCGTGCGCTTATCCAGCTCTTTACGGAAATCAGCGATCAGTGTCAGCACACGGCGGCGATCATCATCCGCCAGATGCATCAGCACTGGCGTAGTATCATCTTCCTGCAACGCATCCTGCCACAGCTCGCGCCACTGTTCCGACAGCGACTCTTCCTGAGTTTCACTGTCGTCATCACCAATTAACTCATTAAACACCCGGCGCACATTACTCATGTGCGCCGCCAGCACATCAGTCAGTTGCTGCCAGTCATCGACACGCATCCCCCACGCCAGTCTTGCCCGGTTCAGCTCATCGCCCGGCAGCGTTTGGGTCTGTTCGTCATTGATACTCTGCAGCAGATTTTCCAGGCGGCGTAAATAGAGATAGGCCGTCCGTAGTTGTTCCGCATCGGTATCAGACAGCAAATGCAGCACATTGATGGCGCTTAGTGTGGGTAAAAGCGAACGGGATTGCAGAGAAGGCTCACGCCCGCCGCGGATCAGCTGGAATACCTGAACGATAAATTCAATTTCACGAATACCGCCCGCGCCGAGCTTAATGTTGTCCTTCAGACCACGACGGCGAACTTCACGGGCAATCATTCCTTTCATATTACGCAGGGACTGGATCACACTGAAATCGATGTAGCGACGGAAGACAAACGGTCGTAGCATGGCGCGAAGCTCGCTGACATAAGTACCGTCGGCATCGCCCATAATACGTGCTTTCACCATTGCATAGCGTTCCCAGTCGCGCCCTTGCTCCTGATAATAATCCTCCAGCGCGGAGAAGCTCAGCACCAACGGACCGCTGTCGCCAAACGGACGTAAGCGCATGTCTACCCGATAAACAAACCCGTCCATGGTTGGCTGATCCAACACCTTGATGAGTCGCTGCCCCATACGGGTAAAGAACTGCGCGTTATCCAGTTCACGCCGCCCACCCTGCGTAGAACCATGTTCCGGCCAGGCGAAAATCAGATCAATATCGGAAGAAAAATTCAGCTCGCCGCCACCGAGTTTTCCCATCCCTAAAATCAGCAGCGGTTGTGGGGTGCCATCCTGATTACAGGGCGTTCCCCACTCACGGCAACAGGCGTCATACAGCCAATCACGTGCGGCAATGATCAGTGTCTCCGCCAGGTGACTTAGCTGTTGCAAAATACTCTCTTCAGCCACCAGCGACAGCGTCTGCGCCCAGGCAATGCGCACCATGATGCGACGGCGGAACAGGCGAAGTTCACGCATCAACGTCGCTTCATCACTGACGTCGTTCAACGCTTGCTGTAACCAGGTGACATAGTGTTGCCATTCATCAGCCTGTGGCGCGGCGCTTTCCAGCTCCACCAGCCACTCAGGATGGGCAATCACACTGTCGCGAACAAAATCACTGAATGTAAGCACTGACTTCGCCTGCACACTAAGTGAGGACTCAGATATTGCTGCTGGCAGCCGCTCAACAACGGTCGGCCAGTACTGCTGTAACGGTGAAGAGAGCTGCTTCATCTACGGGTTATCCTTTGAATGGTGCCGGATGGCGGCGTTTCGCTTTATCCGGCCTACATGACACTTACACCCATCGCGTAGGCCTGATAAGCGCAGCGCCATCAGGCATCCCGGCCTCGATCCTGGTTATCGTTTACCGCTGTGTAGCCAGAACGGTTCCTGAGAGATCGCTTCGTTGCGGAAGTGTTCAATTTCAATATGTTGGCGGGTTTCGATGGCATGACGCAGCCCCTGCCAGTTGGCAATCCATTCTGATGCGACATTCTCATCGTAGTAACCCGCCAGCATCAGCATGCTATCAATGTTGCGCGTCAAACGTGGAAGCTGATCGGCGTACTGATCGCCCAGCGGCTGCGCAAAAGCCGTTTTCAGTTCAGCGGCATGGCGTGAAAGATGGGTGTCAGAAAAACGCTTAAAGGAGTCGGTAATTTTAGCCTGTGCTTTTGCATCAAGGAACGTTTGCCACCCTTTGGTTACCAGCCATTCGGTAAGTGCCAGTTTAGCCATTGCCGTTTGCGTACTATAAACCGCCGAAACGGCAGAAACATCCGCAGCAATAGTCGCTTCCGACTGAGTGAGCAAATCACGTAAGTGAGCGCTCGCTTTACGCGGAACATTACCACCAAAGAGCATCAGGACGTGGCGAACCAACCCTATTGCAGCCAACACGCCGGCTTTCGCGCCTTTGACGCCGCGCACCCACAACTCTTCGTGATACTGCCATTGTGACAATGCCTGTTCCAGCGCCGCTTCCAGCCCTTGTTCAATGTTCGCTTTCGCAGGGACTTTCAGAATACCCGTCTGTTTGATTTCACGTGGTGCGTTCCCCTGCGCCAGATGATAACCACGAGCCGCCTTGCTCAGACTGCCCTGGCGTAAACCGGTTTGCGACACCAACTGACTTGCCAGCTTCAGTACCGCACGGGTATCGCCGCTCAACAACTCAAGTTCAAGCTCGCAGAGGGGTTCTGCAAACTCGCCGGCCTTCACCTCCCCCAGATCGAGAGCGATTTCAATCCGGCTGCCGTCGACATCAACCAACCATTTCTCGCGGTAAAAGTCGGTGCTGAACAACGGTTGCACCTGAGAGGCAAGATCGGCTGGCAGTTCACCATTGGGCCAAACCTCAGCAGGAAACTGGGTGAGATCCAGTTCCGGCGCGCTCAAGGCGACATTATATTCTGGTCGCTGATGCAGACCGCCCGTTACCCGTCCGGCAATTTTCATGGTCATTTCATAACGACCATTCTCCCCGCGAATACGCAGCCCCATATCATGGCCTCGCAACCAGGCATCCGGGGTCTCGTAGTAAATATTCAGCAACTGGCTGGGGGCGTGATGCTCTCCCCCCAATGTATTCAGACGTTCACGTAGCGCATCTACAGCATCACTATTGACGATAAACTTTAATTCGATTTCCTGGGCCATGGTCTTGTACTTATGGGTTATGTCACAGTTGAGAAAACAGACTGCGAACTAAGTGCATTCTTTATTGTCAGTAGATAGTATTTTGCGCCAAATTGCCATGCAACGTGCAATTTGACGGGCGTAAAAGTTTCGAGTGGTGGCAAAAAGGACACAGATGATTCCGATTGATGTCGAATGCTTTGCGTAGAGACACTGATGCCACTACTATCGTTCCACTTTCTATGACAATAACGACAGCCTGATGCCAAAATTACGCCTGATTGGATTAACTTTACTCGCACTTAGCGCCACTGCAGTCTCTCATGCCGAAGAGAAGCGCTATGTCTCTGATGAACTGAACACCTGGGTCCGCAGCGGTCCGGGAGATAATTATCGCCTCGTGGGCACGGTTAACGCCGGCGAGGAAGTCACGCTTTTACAGACTGACGCCAACACCAACTACGCCCAGGTGAAAGACAGCACTGGACGTACCGCGTGGATCCCACTTAAAGAGCTGAACAGTACGCCAAGCCTGCGTACCCGCGTACCCGATCTTGAAAACCAGGTTAAGACACTGACCGATAAGCTCAATAATATCGATACCACCTGGAATCAACGCACCGCCGATATGCAGCAAAAAGTAGCGCAAAGCGACAGCGTGATCGACGGGTTGAAGGAAGAAAACCAGAAGCTGAAGAACGAGCTTATTGTGGCGCAAAAGAAAGTCAGCGCCGCTAACCTTCAGCTTGATGACAAGCAACGTACTATCATCATGCAATGGTTCATGTATGGTGGCGGCGTGCTCGGACTCGGCCTGCTTCTCGGTCTGGTTCTGCCACACATGATCCCGAGCCGGAAGCGCAAAGATCGCTGGATGAACTGAATCGCCTTCTCCCTCACACTGACATATGATTAAGGAATACTGTTTTTCAAAAGGAACGTGGTGTGAAGATTTATCTGGTCGGTGGTGCTGTTCGGGATGCGTTATTAGGGCTACCGATTAAAGATAAAGATTGGGTCGTTGTCGGCGCCACGCCGCAGGAGATGCTTGACGCGGGCTATCAGCAGGTAGGTCGCGATTTCCCCGTGTTTCTCCACCCACGCACCCGGGAAGAGTATGCGCTGGCACGCACCGAACGAAAATCGGGCTCAGGCTACACCGGGTTCACCTGTTATGCCGCGCCGGACGTTTCGCTGGAAGCCGATCTTCAGCGCCGCGACCTGACGATCAACGCGTTAGCCCGTGACGACGACGGAGAGATTATCGATCCGTATAACGGCCGTGGCGATCTGGAAAATCGTTTGTTGCGCCATGTATCCCCTGCTTTTAGTGAAGATCCGCTGCGCGTCCTGCGCGTGGCGCGTTTTGCTGCCCGCTATGCACACCTTGGCTTTCGTGTTGCTGATGAAACCATGATGCTGATGCGCAACATGGCCGCCGCTGGAGAGCTGGAACACCTGACGCCAGAACGTGTGTGGAAAGAGACAGAAAGCGCCTTAACCACCCGTAATCCGCAGGTATTTTTCCAGGTCCTGCGCGATTGCGATGCCCTGCGCGTGCTGTTCCCGGAAGTAGATGCCCTGTTTGGCGTTCCAGCCCCCGCACAATGGCATCCGGAAATCGACACCGGCATTCACACGCTAATGACGCTGTCGATGGCGGCCATGTTAAGCCCGGAGGTCGACGTGCGTTTCGCCACGCTGTGTCACGATCTCGGTAAAGGATTGACACCCAAAGCACTCTGGCCGCGCCACCATGGTCACGGCCCGGCAGGCGTTAAGTTGGTAGAACAACTGTGCCAACGCATGCGCGTGCCCAATGACATCCGCGACTTAGCCAAACTGGTAGCCGAATTTCACGATCTGATTCATACCTTCCCGATCCTGCAGCCCAAAACCATCGTGAAGCTGTTTGATTCCATTGACGCCTGGCGTAAACCACAACGTGTGGAACAAATCGCCCTGACCAGCGAGGCCGACGTTCGTGGTCGAACTGGTTTTGAAGCAACAGATTATCCGCAGGGCAGATTGCTGCGCGAGGCCTGGCAGGTTGCACAAGCGGTACCCACAAAAGAGGTTGTCGAGGCAGGTTTTAAAGGTCCGGCAATTCGCGAGGAACTGACCCGACGTCGCATTGCAGCAGTGGCCAGTTGGAAGGAACAGCGTTGCCCAAAAGCGTAGGAAATGCATTGCCGGATGCGCTGCGCTTATCCGGCCTACAGGTTCGAAACGGATATAACCCGTAGGCCGGATAAGGCGGAACGCCGCCATCCGGCACCACGGAAAGTCATCAGAAGAACACCACGTAAACGGCGGCGGCGACCACAAAACGATAAATCGCAAACGGAATAAACGAGATCCGTTTAATCAGTTGCAGGAAGGTTTTGATCGCCACCAACGCCACAACAAATGCCGTCACGAAGCCGACAGCAAACATCGGAATATCTGATGCGGTCAGGAACGACCAACTTTTGTAGAGATCCAGCGCCGTCGCGCCCATCATCATCGGTACCGCCAGCAGGAATGAAAATTCAGATGCTGCATAACGGCTCACCCCCATCAGCATACCGCCAGAGATAGTCGCTCCGGAACGGGAAAAGCCGGGCCACAACGCCAAACACTGGAAACAGCCAATCATAAACGCCTGGCGGTAAGTCATATCATCCAGACCCGGCGCACGCGGTTCTTTTGGTTTGAGACACTCTGCGACAATCAGCAGCACGCCCCCCACCACCAGCGCATACATCACGTTGATCGGGTTAAACAGTGACTTGATGGTGTCGTGGAAGACCAGACCCAGAACAACAGCAGGAACCATCCCCAACAAGATATGTCCGAGGGTCAGTCGCCCCTTACCAGAGCCTTCATGCGGAGTCTTACCAAAGTGAATGCCAATTAAACCAAACAGACGTCGCCAGAACATCACCACTACAGCCAGAATGGAACCCAGTTGGATCACGACTTCAAACGTTTTTGCGGTATCGCCCTCAAAACCTAACAGGTGGCCGACAATTATCATATGGCCGGTACTGGAAACGGGTAGGAACTCCGTCAGCCCTTCGACCACACCCAAAATTGCCGCTACCAGCAGCGAGTGCATATCACTCATCAATAAACCCCTAACGAAAGAGAAAAAGCACGGCAAAAAAGAGCCGACGTCAGGACTCTTTTATACCTGTTTGGTTTAGATATTATTAAGTTAATTATTTTCTTTCAGATTATTGCTACGTTCGATGATAACCCCGACGTTTGCCGCACGGGCCACCGCACCAGGTTTGCTCAGCTTGATGCGCACCCATGGAGAATTAAAGCGGCTGAGCAGGAGATCCGCCACCTCTTCCGCCACACGTTCTACCAGCGCAAAACGCCCACCTTCCACATGATTAACAACTGTTTGAGCAATATCAGCATAGCTCAGGCAATCAGCGACATCATCACTTTTGGCAGATTTACGGTTATCCCATGCCATTTCGATATCGAACACCAGTTTTTGTTCGATAGTTTGTTCCCAGTCATAAACACCGATAGTGGTGATTACTGAAAGTTGCTCTATAAATACAATATCCATCACGACCTGCCTGCTTTTTGGCTAACCCGGATACCACTTCCGGCGAAATATGCGTATTATCCACAGAAGTAGCGTTTTACACGACATTTTCAAAACGGAACAGCTTATGAGTGCAATCGCGCCTGGAATGATCATCTTCGCGTACCTCTGCGGCTCAATTTCCAGTGCCATTCTGGTATGCCGCCTCGCTGGATTGCCGGACCCGCGTACAAGCGGCTCTGGGAATCCGGGCGCGACAAACGTGCTGCGAATTGGAGGCAAAGGAGCCGCCGTCGCCGTGCTGATTTTCGACGTCCTGAAAGGTATGTTACCCGTCTGGGGGGCATACGCGCTAGGCGTCAGCCCCTTCTGGTTAGGATTGATCGCCATCGCGGCCTGCCTGGGGCATATTTGGCCGATATTTTTCGGTTTTAAAGGTGGAAAAGGCGTAGCCACCGCCTTTGGCGCGATTGCGCCGATTGGTTGGGATCTTACTGGCGTAATGGCTGGTACCTGGCTGCTAACCGTCCTACTGAGCGGCTACTCATCATTAGGCGCTATCGTCAGCGCACTGATTGCGCCGTTCTACGTCTGGTGGTTCAACCCTCAGTTCACCTTTCCGGTCTCCATGCTGTCATGCTTAATTCTGCTGCGTCACCATGACAATATCCAGCGTCTGTGGCGTCGTCAGGAGACAAAAATCTGGACCAAACTAAAGAAAAAGCGCGAAAAAGACCCTGAGTGATTTTCTTGCCGGATGGCGACGCGAACGCGTCTTATCCGGCTTGTGGAATCTGATACCCCTCAACAGGCTTACCCAATCTGTGCTGACACCACGTTGCCAGAAACTCCACGCACACACGCAACTTCACGCTGCGATACAGCGGCTCCTTATAAACCGCCCAAATGTTGGCGCTCTGCGCGTAGCCTGGCAGTACGCGAACCAGCTCGCCGCTGCGCAGGAACGGCTGCACATCCCATTCGGAGCGTAACATAATCCCCTTTCCTTGCAGCGCCCACTGCAGCACGATCTCACCGCTGTTGGACGAAAGGTGCCCTGCCACCTTAACCGTTTTTTTCTCCTGACCGTTGTCGAGCTCCCATACCCCGTGGGTCATATCGCGCTCTTTCGTTACCAGGCAATCGTGATGACTTAATTCCTGTAACGTCATCGGCTGGCCATATTTTTGTAAATATATCGGCGCGGCACACAATATTCTTTTATTTTTCGTTAACAAATGCGCAATATAATAATCAGGAATATCATCATTAATCCGAATATCCAGGTCGATATTATCCTGAGCTAAATCAATTTGCCGATCGTAAAGCTCAAAATGCACCTGTAATTCAGGATAGCTGTGCATCAATTCGGTAATTGCAGGAGCAATATAACTACGCCCAAATCCAAAGCTACAGCCGATACGAATCATCCCTTCCGGACGCGTTTTGATTTGTGTGACGTCATCCACCAGATGCTGATAACGGGCAAGGATCTCCAGCGCATGTTCATAACAGCGTTGCCCGCTTTCCGTGAGTGCCACGCCGCGCGCAGAGCGGCTAAGCAGTGTCGTGTTCAGCGTAGATTCGAGGATCTGAATGCGTTTTGTCACAAACGCAGGCGTTTGTCCAAGCGTCGCGGCTGCTGCGCTAAAGCTGCCACTATGAACAATCTCAACCAGCACCTGCAGGTCTTTCGCCAGGGGATAAGTGTTCAGCATGTTCAGTATATCCGTGATGTTGTTAACCGCAGTGTAATTCTCTGATGCGAATTAAACCCTGCCTTTGCGCAATTTTTATTGCCTTATCGGGACATCATTCACGAACTGTTAATTGGATATTCACAGTGGCAAATAATATAAAACCACATTTTTAGTGGTAGTTTGTGCCGGAGAATTTATTTCCAGATAAATAAAAGAACTGGAGTTAGCATAATGAGCAAGCAAAATAACCAAAATGCGATAAACACGCTGACTAACATTGTCGCGAATTTTACCGCCATGATTTCTACCCGCATGCCCGACGACGTCGTAGATAAATTAAAACAGCTACGCGAAGGTGAAACTTCACCAATGGGTAAAATCATTTACCACACCATGTTTGACAACATGCAGAAGGCTATCGACCTGAATCGCCCGGCCTGTCAGGACACCGGCGAAATCATGTTCTTTGTAAAGGTCGGCTCCCGCTTTCCGCTGCTGGGCGAACTGCAAAGCATTTTGAAACAAGCCGTTGAAGACGCGACCGTCAAAGCGCCGCTGCGTCATAACGCGGTCGAGATTTTTGACGAAGTGAATACCGGTAAAAATACCGGTACCGGTGTGCCGTGGGTCACCTGGGATATCATCCCTGACGGCGACGATGCAGAAATCGAAGTCTACATGGCGGGCGGCGGCTGCACGCTACCGGGACGCTCCAAAGTGTTAATGCCTTCTGAAGGCTACGAAGGCGTAGTGAAATTTGTCTTCGAAAATATCTCAACGCTGGCAGTCAACGCCTGCCCGCCGGTTCTGGTCGGTGTCGGTATTGCTACCTCTGTAGAAACCGCAGCCGTGCTGTCACGAAAAGCGGTACTGCGTCCTATCGGGTCACGTCACCCGAACCCGAAAGCGGCAGAACTGGAACTGCGCCTGGAAGAGGGACTTAACCGCCTGGGCATTGGCCCACAAGGGTTGACCGGGAATAGCTCCGTCATGGGCGTACATATCGAATCTGCCGCGCGCCATCCCTCCACTATCGGCGTTGCCGTCTCCACTGGCTGCTGGGCGCACCGTCGCGGCACGCTGCTGGTTCATGCTGACCTCTCCTTCGAAAATCTGTCTCACACCCGGAGCGCGTTATGAAAAAGATCCTGACAACCCCGATCAAAGCCGAAGATCTGGAAGACATCCGCGTTGGCGATGTGATTTACCTGACCGGTACGCTGGTGACTTGTCGCGACGTGTGCCACCGCCGCCTGATCGAACTTAAGCGCCCGATACCGTATGACCTGAGCGGCAAAGCCATTTTCCACGCAGGTCCAATCGTACGTAAGAACGGTGAAAAATGGGAGATGGTTTCCGTTGGCCCAACCACCAGCATGCGTATGGAAGCCTTTGAGAAAGAGTTCATTGAGCAAACAGGTGTGAAACTGGTGGTCGGTAAGGGCGGTATGGGGCCGTTGACGGAAGAAGGCTGCAAGCAGTTCAAAGCGCTGCACGTGATCTTCCCGGCTGGCTGCGCAGTCGTCGCGGCAACCCAGGTTGAAGAGATCGAAGAAGTGCACTGGACGGAGTTAGGCATGCCGGAATCCCTGTGGGTATGCCGGGTAAAAGAGTTCGGCCCGCTGATTGTTTCCATCGACACCCACGGCAATAACCTGATCGCTGAAAACAAAAAGTTGTTCGCTGAACGCCGCGACCCGATCGTGGAAGAAATCTGCGAACACGTGCACTACATCAAATAACCCTTCCGGAGGGGCGCTGCGCCCCTCCCCCTTTCGCAGGGATACAACAATGGCACCTTTAGCTGGTTGGTGGCGATACCTGGCTCCGCTGGTGGTCATCGCCATTATTGCTGTTCTGCCCGTTCCCACCGGTCTTGAGAGCCACACCTGGCTCTATTTTGCCGTCTTTACCGGTGTGATTGTCGGGCTCATTCTGGAACCTGTACCGGGTGCGGTAGTCGCGATGATTGGTATTTCAATTATCGCGGTACTGTCGCCGTGGATCCTGTTCAGCCCGGAGCAACTCGCGCAGGACGGTTTTAAATTTACCGCCAAATCGCTGTCATGGGCGGTATCGGGTTTTTCTAACTCGGTTATCTGGCTGATTTTCGCGGCCTTTATGTTTGGCACCGGCTATGAGAAAACCGGACTGGGTCGACGTATCGCGCTGATGTTAGTGAAAAAGATGGGGCACCGTACGTTGTTTCTCGGCTACGCGGTGATGTTCTCTGAGCTGATCCTTGCTCCTGTCACGCCCTCTAACTCTGCGCGTGGTGCCGGGATTATCTATCCGATCATCCGCAACCTGCCGCCGCTATATAACTCACAGCCCAATGATCCCAGCGCCCGCTCTATCGGCTCTTACATTATGTGGATGGGGATTGTCGCTGATTGCGTTACCAGCGCTATTTTCTTAACGGCGATGGCACCAAACCTGCTGCTAATCGGTCTGATGAAAGGCGCATCTCACACGGCGCTAAGCTGGGGCGACTGGTTCTTAGGGATGCTGCCGCTAAGCATTTTGCTGGTATTGATCGTGCCCTGGCTGGCGTACGTGTTGTACCCACCGGTGCTGAAATCCGGCGACCAGGTACCGCGCTGGGCAGACACCGAGCTAAAAACAATGGGACCGCTGTGCGCACGTGAGAAAAAGATGCTGGTGCTGATGGTTGGCGCGCTGGTGCTGTGGATCTTCGGCGGTGACTATATCGATGCTGCAATGGTCGGTTACAGCGTGGTGGCACTCATGCTGGTGCTGCGCATCATCAGTTGGGATGACATCGTCAGTAATAAAGCCGCGTGGAACGTCTTTTTCTGGCTGGCCTCGCTGATAACGCTCGCCACTGGACTCAATAACACAGGCTTTATCACCTGGTTTGGCAAACTGCTGGCAAACGGGCTAAGCGGTTACTCGCCAATGATGGTGATGGTGGCACTGATCGTGGTGTTTTATCTGCTGCGCTACTTCTTTGCCAGCGCCACGGCATACACCTCGGCACTGGCACCGATGATGATTGCCGCCGCGCTGGCGATGCCCGCTATCCCACTACCAGTCTTTTGCCTGATGGTGGGAGCGGCGATTGGCCTGGGCAGCATTCTGACCCCCTATGCAACCGGCCCAAGCCCTATCTACTACGGTAGCGGCTATTTACCGACGGTAGATTACTGGCGATTAGGTGCCATTTTCGGCCTGATCTTCCTCGTGCTGCTGGTGATAACCGGTCTGGTCTGGATGCCCCTCGTTTTACTGTAAACCCCATTGGGGCGGCGTATTGTCGCCCCTTTTTTCCATAAGCTTCTCATATGACCCTTTTCCCACTGCGCTGAGGCATACTTTTTTGTATGCAAATACCCTCATGCCGATAAGGGAAACACTCTGGATACGGTTGCGCACGAGACACATACACGAGGCTGGCAGGCCGAACTGGATCTGCAGTTCACCCGCACCACACACAAAACGGTGCTTGCCTCGTCGCGTCATCACGGCCCGTTAACGGTCCAGCGCCCGTTTTACCCGGAAAACGACGTCTGTCATCTCTATTTACTTCATCCTCCCGGCGGCATTGTCGGCGGTGACGAGTTGCATATTTCCGTTTCACTCAGCGAACACAGCCATGCCTTAATAACCATGCCCGGTGCGGGCAAGTTCTATCGTAGCCGTGGACCGCAGGCCCAGCTACGCCAGCATTTTACCCTTGCCCCACACGCCACGCTGGAGTGGCTACCGCAGGACACAATCCTTTTTCCCGGCGCCAATGCCACTCTCCAGTCAGTCTTTCACCTGACACATGAAAGTCATCTGTTTGCCTGGGATCTCTTGTGTCTCGGACGACCGGTACTGCAGGAAACGTTCAGTCACGGCACGCTACAGAACCGTCTGGAAGTATGGCGGGACGGACAACCGCTCCTGATAGAACGCCTGAAGTTGCAGGGTGGAGACTTGAGCAGCATTGCTCAGCTTCCCTGGGTCGGCACGCTGCTGTGCTACCCGGCGAACGAAAATATGCTGAAAGGTGTACGCGAACGGCTTACACCACTGGGAAATTACGCCGGTGCCACGCTTAACGACGCGTTGCTTACGCTACGTTTTCTGGCAGATGACAACCTGGTCGTTCAGCGCGTGATGCGCGATATCTGGCAATTCCTACGCCCACTGCTTACGCAGAAATCTCCCGTACTACCGCGAATCTGGCAAACCTAAGAGAACCCTTATGGAACTGACCCCCCGAGAAAAAGACAAGCTGTTGCTGTTTACCGCTGCGTTGGTGGCAGAGCGTCGCCTGGCCCGCGGGCTAAAGCTGAACTACCCGGAATCGGTGGCGCTGATTAGCGCTTTCATCATGGAAGGGGCGCGCGATGGCAAAACTGTTGCCTCGCTGATGGAAGACGGTCGCCACGTTCTCACCCGCGATCAAGTGATGGAAGGCGTTCCGGAGATGATCCCGGATATTCAGGTAGAAGCCACGTTTCCGGACGGTTCTAAACTGGTCACCGTCCATACCCCGATCGTTTAAGGAGCAGCAATGATCCCTGGTGAATATCAGATCTCAACGGGAACTATCGCGATCAATCCGGGCCGGACAACCCGCACGATCGTAGTGGAAAATCATGGCGACCGCCCCATCCAGGTGGGATCGCACTATCACTTTTACGAAGTCAATCCGGCGCTACATTTTAACCGTCAGTCCGCACGTGGTTTTCGCCTGAATATTGCTGCGGGTACCGCAGTACGTTTCGAACCCGGACAAAAGCGGGAAGTCGAACTGGTGCGTGTGGCCGGTGCACAGCGGATCGTGGGCTTTCGCGGTGAAGTCATGGGTGCACTGGAGGCAGACAATGAGTGAACTGTCCCGGCAGGCTTACGTTGACATGTTTGGCCCGACAACCGGCGATAAAGTACGGCTGGCAGATACGGAACTGTGGATCGAAGTAGAAAAAGACTTCACCACCTACGGCGAAGAGATCAAATTCGGCGGAGGAAAAGTGATCCGCGACGGTATGGGTCAGGGTCAAATGCGCGCGCAAGCGTGTGTGGATCTGGTGATAACCAACGCGCTGATCGTCGATCACTGGGGGATCGTTAAAGCGGATATTGGCATCAAGAACGGCAGGATCTTCGCCATTGGTAAAGCAGGTAACCCGGACATTCAACCTGACGTCACGATCCCTGTCGGCGTTGGCACGGAAGCGATCGCCGGAGAAGGTAAGATCGTCACCGCCGGCGGTGTGGACACCCATATTCACTGGATCTGCCCGCAGCAGGCGCAAGAAGCACTGGTATCCGGCGTGACGACAATGATCGGCGGCGGCACGGGACCGGCAGCAGGAACCCATGCCACCACCTGTACGCCAGGTCCATGGTATATCGCCCGTATGCTCCAGGCGGCTGATGCGCTGCCGGTTAATATCGGTCTGTTGGGCAAGGGCAATGGTTCGAATCCCGACACGTTACGCGAACAAGTCGCTGCGGGTGCAATTGGCCTGAAGATCCACGAAGACTGGGGTGCCACCCCGGCAGCTATCGACTGCGCACTGACCGTCGCTGATGAAATGGACATTCAGGTCGCGTTGCACAGCGACACGTTGAATGAGTCTGGCTTCGTCGAAGATACGCTGGCGGCAATTGGCGATCGCACTATTCATACCTTCCACACCGAAGGGGCGGGTGGTGGCCATGCGCCAGACATCATCACCGCCTGCGCACACGCGAATATCCTGCCCTCTTCTACCAACCCAACGCTGCCTTACACCGTCAACACCATCGACGAGCACCTCGATATGTTAATGGTCTGCCACCACCTCGACCCGGATATCGCCGAGGACGTGGCTTTTGCCGAATCGCGTATTCGTCGGGAAACAATCGCCGCCGAAGATGTGCTGCACGATATTGGCGCATTTTCCCTGACCTCATCTGATTCTCAGGCCATGGGGCGTGTGGGTGAAGTGATCCTGCGTACCTGGCAAGTGGCGCATCGCATGAAGGTCCAGCGCGGTCCGTTGGCGGAAGAAACCGGCGATAACGATAACCAACGCGTTAAACGCTATATCGCCAAATACACCATCAACCCGGCGCTGACCCACGGTATCGCCCACGAAGTCGGTTCCATTGAGCCTGGCAAACTGGCTGACCTGGTGCTGTGGTCACCGGCATTCTTTGGCGTAAAACCGGCAACAATCGTTAAGGGCGGGATGATTGCCTGCGCACCGATGGGCGATATCAACGCCTCGATCCCGACTCCGCAGCCGGTGCATTACCGCATGATGTTTGGCGCGCTTGGCGCGGCGCGGCATCACAGTCGTCTGACATTTATCTCTCAGGCTGCTGATGCGCTAAACCTCCCGATACAGCTCAATCTGCAAAGTGCCATCGCTGTCGTTAAGGGGTGCCGAACGGTGAAAAAAGCCGACATGATCCACAACAGCCTACAGCCCAATATCACCGTCGATGCCCAAACCTACGAGGTGCGTATTGATGGCGAACTTATCACCAGCGAACCGGCAGATGTGTTGCCGATGGCGCAACGCTATTTCCTGTTTTAAGGAGTGACGATGATCTATCTGACCCAACGCCTTAACCACGCCCATCCTGTCACTGCAAGCGTCACGCTACCCATTGATGTTCGGGTAAAAAGTCGCGCCAGAGTCGCGTTGAACGACGGCCGCGAAGCCGGGCTGATGCTGCCGCGAGGCTTACTGTTGCGCGGCGGCGATCTGCTGACCAACGACGAAGGCAGCGAAGTCATCGAAGTCATCGCCGCGCCGGAGTCGGTTTCTGTCGTGCGCTGCGCCGATCCTTTCCTGCTCGCTAAAGCCTGTTATCACCTCGGCAACCGCCACGTTCCTCTGCAAATCCAGCCCACTGAATTGCGCTACCACCACGATCATGTGCTGGACGATATGCTGCGCCAGTTCAACCTTGAGGTCACGTTCGCCCAGTTGCCGTTTGAACCGGAAGCAGGCGCTTATGCCAGCGAGTCACACGGGCATCATCACGGTCATGCGCACTGATGCATAACACCCAACAGCTGCGCCTGATGCAGCTTGCCAGCAGCAGTTTACCGGTGGGAGCGTTTACCTGGTCCCAGGGCCTGGAGTGGGCGGTCGAGATCGGCTGGGTGACATGCGTCGATGACTTCTCTGACTGGCAAATCCAGCAGATGGAACAGAACTTTTTTACCGTCGACCTGCCGCTACTGGCGAGACTTTATCGTGCCTGCGAGCAGGACGATCTTACGGCGGCACATCGCTGGACGGCATGGTTATTGGCCTGCCGGGAAACCCGCGAACTGCGGGATGAAGAACGCAGCCGGGGGGCAGCTTTTACGCGCCTGGTCACCGACTGGGAGCCAGATTGTTCCCCGCAATGGCGCGCGCTCTTTAGTGAAAGCCAGCTCTGCGGCATGGCCTGGCTGGGCGTACGCTGGAAAATCCCGCTGACAGAGCTGGCGTTAAGCTTCGGCTACAGCTGGATTGAAAGTGCGGTGATGGCCGGCGTCAAACTGATTCCCTTTGGTCAGAAGGCGGCGCAGCGCTTGATTATCTCGCTTTGCGATCGCTATGCGCAGGGTCTGGCACAGGCACTGGCTTGCCCTGACATTGGTCTCGGCTCCTCTACGCCACTGGCCGCCATCGCCTCTGCCCGGCACGAAACGCAATATTCCCGACTATTCCGTTCCTGAGGAGAAAACATGAATACACACAAACATCCCCTGCGCGTGGGCGTAGGCGGCCCGGTGGGTTCCGGAAAAACCGCGCTACTGGAGGCATTATGCAAAGCCATGCGCAACACCTGGCAACTCGCCGTCGTGACCAACGATATCTACACCAAAGAAGATCAGCGCATTCTCACCGAGACTGGCGCACTGGAGCCTGAACGGATTGTCGGCGTGGAAACCGGCGGCTGTCCACATACCGCAATCCGTGAAGATGCGTCAATGAACCTGGCGGCAGTAGAAGCACTGAGCGACAAATTCGGTAATCTGGATCTGATCTTCGTGGAAAGCGGCGGCGATAACCTGAGCGCCACCTTTAGTCCGGAACTGGCCGACCTGACGATCTACGTGATCGACGTTGCCGAGGGCGAAAAGATCCCACGCAAAGGTGGGCCGGGGATCACAAAGTCTGATTTTCTGGTGATCAACAAAACCGATCTGGCGCCCTACGTCGGTGCCTCGCTGGAGGTTATGGAACACGATACCCTGCGCATGCGTGGCGAGCGGCCATGGACGTTTAGTAATTTAAAATCCGGAGAGGGTCTGGAAACAATTATCGCGTTTCTGGAAGAGAAGGGAATGCTGCGGATGTAGCGTATTGCCCGGTGGCGCTACGCTTACCGGGCCTACGATATTGTGTGCTTATGCCGCCGGTAATTCCGCCAGCGGCCAGCGTGGACGCACCGTTACGCCAAGATCGGCTGTCGCGCCCGCTTTAAAACGCACCATGCCGGCATAGGCGATCATTGCCCCGTTGTCGGTGCAAAATTCCGGACGCGCGTAGAACACTTCGCCACGGCGTTTTTGCATCATCTCGGCCAGTTTTGCACGCAGCGTACGGTTCGCACTGACGCCCCCCGCCATCACCAGACGTTTAAAACCGGTTTGATCCAGTGCGCGCTTGCACTTGATCATCAGCGTATCGACCACCGCATCTTCAAAGGCTCGGGCGATATCTGCGCGGGTCTGATCGTCATTTTCGTTATTACGAATGGTATTTGCAGCAAACGTTTTCAGACCAGAGAAGCTGAAATCCAGCCCCGGGCGGTCAGTCATTGGACGCGGGAAGACAAAACGCTTTTCGACGCCCTGTGATGCCAATTTTGACAGCATTGGACCGCCAGGATAATCCAGCCCCAGCAGCTTGGCTGTTTTATCGAATGCTTCACCTGCCGCATCATCAATCGATTCGCCCAGCAGTTCATACTGGCCAATTCCGGTGACGCTAATCAGCTGTGTATGACCGCCGGAGACCAGCAGCGCGACAAACGGGAATGCAGGCGGATTTTCTTCCAGCATTGGGGCTAACAGATGGCCTTCCATGTGGTGTACTGGAATTGCTGGAACGCCCCAGGCAAATGCCAGCGAACGCCCCACAGTTGCGCCGACCAACAGCGCACCAACCAGACCAGGACCTGCGGTATAGGCTACCGCGTCAATCTCTTTGGCCGTCAGTCCCGCCTCTTTCAGCGCGGCCTGGATCAGCGGTACGGTCTTACGCACATGATCGCGCGAAGCCAGTTCTGGCACCACGCCGCCGTAGTCAGCATGTAATTTCACCTGACTATACAATTGGTTGGCTAAAAGACCTTTTTCATCGTCGTAAATGGCGATGCCGGTTTCATCGCAGGATGTTTCAATGCCCAATACACGCATGACTTGTTTTACCTCGCTCTATTACCGCGCAGTGTAGGACCAATGCGGGTTGATGTAAAACTTTGTTCGCCCCAGGAGTTCCGCTCGTGTATACTCCTTGTCCTTATAAAAGTCCCTTTCAAAATCGCGTCGGTGCTTTACAAAGCAGCAGCAATTGCAGTAAAATTCCGCACCATTTTGAAATAAGCTGGCGTTGATGCCAGCGGCAAACCGAATTTATTAAAGGTGAGAGTTACATGCCGGTAATTAAAGTACGTGAAAACGAGCCGTTCGACGTAGCACTGCGTCGCTTCAAGCGTTCATGCGAAAAAGCAGGTGTTCTGGCGGAAGTTCGTCGTCGTGAGTTCTATGAAAAACCGACTACCGAACGTAAGCGCGCTAAAGCTTCTGCTGTGAAACGTCACGCGAAGAAACTGGCTCGCGAAAACGCACGCCGTACTCGTCTGTACTAATCCATTGAGAGCCAACGCTCTCAATTCAGACTGAGTTGTAGTTGTAAGGCCGTGCTTCCGGAAGGAATGCGCGGCTTATTTTCGTTTATACATCAGCAACTACACAAAATCATTCACACTGTATCAAGACGGCAAGTGAGTGAATCCCCGGAGCTTACTTAAGTAAGTGACAGGGGTGAGCGAGCACAGCCAACGCAGAGACAGTTTGAAGGATGAAGTGTAATAACGGGGCATATGGCTGGACGAATCCCACGTGTATTCATCAATGACCTGCTGGCAAGAACCGACATTGTCGATCTCATCGACGCGCGGGTAAAGCTGAAAAAGCAGGGCAAAAATTATCACGCGTGCTGTCCGTTCCATAACGAAAAAACCCCCTCTTTCACCGTAAACGGTGAAAAACAGTTTTATCACTGCTTTGGGTGTGGTGCACACGGCAACGCCGTCGACTTTCTCATGAACTACGACAAGCTCGAGTTCGTGGAAACCGTCGAAGAACTGGCCGCAATGCACAACTTAGAAGTGCCCTATGAAGCAGGCAGTGGCCCCAGTCAGATAGAGCGCCATCAACGGCAAAGTCTTTATCAATTGATGGACGGCCTGAACACTTTTTATCAACAGTCTTTGATGCAACCCGCCGCTACCCCTGCGCGCCAGTACCTGGAAAAGCGAGGATTAAGTAGCGACGTTATCACCCGTTTTGCCATTGGTTTTGCGCCCCCTGGTTGGGACAACGTCCTGAAACGGTTTGGCGGCAATCCCGAGAATCGCAAATCGCTGATCGACGCGGGAATGTTGGTCACCAACGATCAAGGACGCAGTTACGATCGCTTCCGCGAACGGGTGATGTTCCCCATTCGTGATAAACGTGGTCGGGTCATCGGTTTTGGTGGACGTGTGCTGGGCGATGCCCTGCCGAAGTACCTGAACTCCCCGGAAACCGATATTTTCCATAAAGGCCGTCAGTTGTATGGCCTTTATGAAGCCCAACAGGATAACGCCGATCCGCAGCGTCTGTTAGTGGTCGAAGGCTATATGGATGTGGTCGCCCTGGCACAGTACGGCATTAACTACGCCGTGGCATCCCTTGGGACGTCAACCACCGCCGATCACATTCAGCTGTTGTTCCGTGCAACGAACAACGTCATCTGCTGCTACGACGGCGACCGCGCCGGGCGCGATGCAGCATGGCGCGCGCTGGAAACCGCACTGCCTTATATGACAGACGGCCGCCAGCTACGTTTTATGTTTTTACCTGACGGTGAAGACCCCGATACGCTGGTGCGTAAAGAAGGGAAAGAGGCCTTTGAAGCCCGGATGGAGCAGGCGCTGCCGCTCTCCGCGTTTTTATTTAACAGCCTGTTACCGCAGGTCGATTTGAGTACCCCGGACGGACGCGCACAGCTCAGCACGCTGGCGTTGCCACTGATTACTCAGGTACCGGGCGAAACGTTGCGCATTTATCTGCGACAGGAGTTAGGGAACAAGCTCGGCATCCTGGATGACAGCCAGCTTGAACGTTTAATGCCAAAACTGGCAGAAAATGGGGCTTCCCGCCCTGTTCCACAGCTAAAACGTACGACCATGCGTATACTTATAGGGTTACTGGTGCAAAACCCGGATTTGGCCCCGCTGGTTCCGTCGTTAGGCGCTCTGGATCAAAATAAGCTACCTGGACTTGGCTTATTCAGAGAACTGGTCAACACTTGTCTGTCTCAGCCAGGTCTGACCACCGGACAACTTTTAGAGCACTATCGCGGTACAAATGATGCTGCGACCCTTGAAAAACTGTCGATGTGGGACGATATAGCAGATAAAGATATCGCAGAAAAAACCTTCACCGACTCACTCAACCATATGTTTGATTCGATGCTTGAACTGCGCCAGGAAGAGTTGATAGCTCGTGAGCGCACACACGGTTTAAGCAGCGAAGAACGCCGGGAACTCTGGACGCTGAACCAGGAACTGGCCAAGAAATAAGAGAAAGACAAAACAAAGACAAAATCATTCGCGTTGTATCAAGGCAGCAAGTGAACGAACGCCTGGGAGTGTACATAAGTACATGACCAGGATGACAAATCCGCCGGGAGCGGATTTGAACGCTGCTTGCGGCGGCCCCGTAAGGGGCGAGGCTCAGGATGAGCCGAGTAACGAACGCAGCTAACGCAGAGACAACGTGAAGGATGAAGTATTTAACGGCTTAACTGCCGAATATCGTTCGGGAAGCCCCCGACAGCCGCACGGAGAGGCAGCGGCAAAATATAAGTATGCCCTCGTTTTGCCGTTGGCGGTTTTACCGCCCAACACCAATCAAACGAATTAAGTGTGGATACCGTCTTATGGAGCAAAACCCGCAGTCACAGCTGAAGCTTCTTGTCCAACGTGGTAAGGAGCAAGGCTATCTGACCTATGCCGAGGTCAATGACCATCTGCCGGAAGATATCGTCGATTCAGATCAAATCGAAGACATCATCCAAATGATCAATGACATGGGTATTCAGGTGATGGAAGAAGCACCGGATGCCGATGATCTGCTGCTTGCTGAAACCTCCAACAGCACCGATGAAGACGCGGAAGAAGCGGCTGCCCAGGTTCTGTCCAGCGTTGAGTCCGAAATCGGTCGTACAACTGACCCGGTCCGCATGTACATGCGTGAAATGGGTACCGTTGAACTGTTAACCCGTGAAGGCGAAATTGACATCGCTAAGCGCATCGAAGACGGGATTAACCAGGTTCAATGCTCCGTTGCCGAATACCCGGAAGCCATCACCTATCTGCTTGAGCAATACGATCGCGTAGAAGCTGAAGAAGCACGTCTTTCCGATCTGATAACCGGCTTTGTCGATCCGAACGCAGAAGAAGACATGGCGCCAACCGCGACCCACGTCGGCTCTGAACTTTCTCAGGAAGAGATGGATGATGACGAAGACGAAGATGAAGAAGACGGCGACGACGACAGCAGCGACGACGACAACAGCATCGACCCTGAATTAGCGCGCGAGAAATTCGGTGAACTGCGTACTCAGTACGAAATCACCCGCGACACTATCAAAGCGAAAGGCCGCAGCCATGCAGCCGCGCAGGAAGAAATTCAGAAGCTGTCTGAAGTATTCAAGCAGTTCCGCCTGGTGCCAAAACAGTTCGACTACCTGGTCAACAGCATGCGCGTCATGATGGACCGCGTGCGTACTCAGGAACGTCTGATCATGAAGCTCTGCGTTGAGCAGTGCAAAATGCCGAAGAAGAACTTCATCACTCTGTTCACCGGCAACGAAACCAGCGAAACCTGGTTCAACGCGGCAATCGCGATGAACAAACCGTGGTCTGAAAAACTGCACGATGTGGCAGATGATGTTCACCGCGGCCTGCAGAAACTGCAGCAAATTGAAGAAGAAACCGGCCTGACCATCGAGCAGGTTAAAGACATCAACCGTCGTATGTCCATCGGTGAAGCGAAAGCCCGCCGTGCGAAAAAAGAGATGGTTGAAGCAAACTTACGTCTGGTTATCTCCATCGCGAAGAAATACACCAACCGTGGTCTGCAGTTCCTGGATCTGATTCAGGAAGGCAACATCGGTCTGATGAAAGCGGTTGATAAGTTTGAATACCGTCGTGGTTACAAGTTCTCCACCTATGCAACCTGGTGGATCCGTCAGGCGATCACCCGTTCGATCGCGGATCAGGCGCGTACCATCCGTATCCCGGTACATATGATTGAGACCATCAACAAGCTCAACCGTATCTCCCGCCAGATGCTGCAAGAGATGGGTCGCGAACCAACGCCGGAAGAACTGGCTGAACGTATGCTGATGCCGGAAGACAAGATCCGTAAAGTGCTGAAGATCGCGAAAGAGCCTATCTCCATGGAAACGCCGATCGGCGACGATGAAGATTCGCATCTGGGTGATTTCATCGAGGATACCACCCTCGAGCTGCCGCTGGACTCTGCCACCACCGAGAGCCTGCGTGCTGCAACGCACGACGTTCTGGCTGGACTTACAGCGCGTGAAGCGAAAGTTCTGCGTATGCGTTTCGGTATCGATATGAACACCGACCACACGCTGGAAGAAGTCGGTAAACAGTTCGACGTTACCCGCGAACGTATCCGTCAGATCGAAGCGAAGGCGTTGCGTAAACTGCGTCACCCGAGCCGTTCTGAAGTACTGCGCAGCTTCCTCGACGATTAATCTCAAGGTTTAAAACGTGAAAAAGCTCCCTCATGGGAGCTTTTTTTTCGCCTGTCAATCGAAGCATTCCCGGCGGCGCTACGCTTGGCCGGGCTACCCGTAGGCCGGATAAGGCGTTTACGCCGCCATCCGGCAATTTGCGCGGGTTCTTCCGGATGGCAGATTCACTTATCCACCTTACAAGCCGCGCGCCTTCAACGCCACATCCACTTCCCGATACGCCTCCACTAACTTATCCAGCGTAATACGGCTTAACCCACTGGGGTTCGGCAATACCCAAATCTGCGTCGTACCAATCGTCAGTGTCTGTTTCCCCCACTGCGCGCCACGTTGACTGAACCCCTGCTCAAATGCCTGTTTCCCGAGGATTGCGAGCGCTGCGGGTTGGAACTCTTCCATCTTCTCGATGAGCTTACGGCCACCGCTACGCATCTCCTGTAGCTTTACCTCATTGGCTTGCACCGTTGGCCTGTCGACGAATTTGGTGACGCCACAGCGGAAATCCAGTAGGTGTTGCGCCTCTTCCGGCTTTAGCTGGCGTTCGGTAAATCCCGCCTGATGGATAACCTTCCAGAAGCGGTTAGCCGGATGCGCGAATGGGAAGCCGGTCCCCGCAGAAGACAGCCCCGGATTGATGCCGCAAAAAACCACCCGCAGCCCCGGCGCCAGTATGTCCTTAACCATATTCACTCCACACAATACATCAGGGAACAAGTATAACGGACTGAAAATACATTGTTTATAAAAACAGCATCCGTACGCTTATGTCTGGATTGCAACGCGGAGTTACTTTATAATCCACCGCCACGGCCCCTTAGCTCAGTGGTTAGAGCAGGCGACTCATAATCGCTTGGTCGCTGGTTCAAGTCCAGCAGGGGCCACCAAATTTTATCTTTAAAATCATATAATTAAGCCACTCTAACGAGTGGCTTTTTTATTGACACAATAGTTACTGTCCCCTTTTCGTCCCCTCAAAGATCACATAGAGGTCGATAGCAGCCGGATCAGCCTTTCCCTTTGGCCAGATGATAAAGACCAAATGACCCCATCCATACCCAAGCTATCCGCTTTATCTATGTAATAGGAGAACGAAATCTCTGAGCTGAAAAGCTGATCAGGACACTCTCGCCGCTCACACTTAGAGATAATTTCTGTTCGATACCGTGTGATATACCTGCTTTCAATAATGACTGATGGTTTACCGCAACATGGGCAAATAGAATTCAGCTTTGCTTCAGTTGGCAACCCTCGTGGAGAACTTTCACGTTCAAGGATATCTAGCACCCACTGGCGAAACTCTTTAGCAATGGGGGTTCTGGCAAACATAGCCAGAAGGTGAGCACCACGAAGTGAAAAAATGCGCACCCGCTTCCGATAATTCCCTGAGGTCACTGATTCAATGACCTGAGACATTCCTGGCGAAAATTCATCAGAATTTTGGTGAAAAAGATTAGTAATCGATTTCATGTTCGCGTACTGAAGCGCATGAGCCAAATCAGCAGCGGTGAACCAAATCTGGCCGTTTCTTTTAGCAGTAGTGAATTTTGTTTCGTGGAATACGAGTTCCGTTTTTGCTACAGTCTTCATGTCTAAATTCCTTGCTGGGATTGGACAAAACCGAAGCCCTGGCTGTTAGCGCAGCTGGGGCTTCACTATTTACATTCATCGAATATTCATTGCCTTCTTTAGATTTTTAATTGTGATTGCATTCAACGTTCCGAAATAATCCTCTTCCTGCTCACGCCATACCCAATCGATCAAGTAGGCATTCGCATCACCAGTAACCGTTCTGCTGCGGCGTGTTAGCCCCGACCATACCCCTGTCAACGAATCAGCCTCCACCGATAAAGTTACAGCAAGAGTTTTCATCCAGAAGCCCGACTCCACATCTTTAATTTCAAGAATCGCTTTCAAAACGTTCCGAGACTTACCACTTAACCCTTTAACAAATTGTGTTGCCTGCAAAGAGGATAAATCCGCTGCCAAGCCGCTATAGTCTGGTTCTGAGTGTTGTGAGTTATCCTCCCCAGTCACCGCACTTAAAATCTCAGCCTGAGTTCGTTCCGACATTTTTTGAAAGTCAGAGCGGGAAATAAAGAAACCGCTATTCATCTAAAAATTCTCCAGTTGATTAAAGATACGCATCAAGTTATACCTCAACGCCAAATCAATGACAACAACGAATCTACAGGTTCTATCTTAACGTGTAACTCGTGTGTAGTTGGTGTTACCTGAACTACACAGAAACTACACAGTAAGAATTTCAGTTTTCATTTTTTGCCAAGCACCTCCACAACCCGCGCCCTCACTGAGTTCGCGGGTTTTTCTTTCTCCAGCCACCTACCGCCTTTTGATCTTCTCAAACGCACGTAAAATACATTTTTCTCTTAAATTTCATTAACTTGATATTTTTCTTAGATCCTTCGCAGATCCTTCAAACTGAAAATTACTGAAATTCCTTTCATTCTTTTCAGTTCTGGTTTTCCGCGAAACTGCCAGTACTGGCGCTGTCTGGCGGTCTGGTTTGTAGAAAAAGAAAACTGAAAAATTTTATCGATCCAGAAACCGCAGGCGGGTGCGGTGTAGTGCCGTTTTTGTCTGCGAAAGATTTATTTTGTCAGCATTTAGCGCCGCCAGCATAACGTGGCAGCACAGATCCTTTTATGGTGTTGCGTGGTAGTGGTCAGGGAAAATAAACGCTTAGAATGCGTCTGGTGAGGCCTGGGAATGGGTACAAAAAAGCCCGCTTAGATGCGGGCTGATGGGATGGTCAGGCGATTATGCTCTGGTACTTATTGCGGGTCTGCCCGGCCTTCTCTGCCGTCTGGGTAAATGCGCTGGCATTGGTTGGCGTACCCACGCTGGGGTGTGAATGGTTCGCACACTGCTGCGCCAGCTCTGCCAGTAAATCAATGGTATCCAGCATCATGGTCAGCGTGTTAACACTCTCACTGCCAATATGGACGGTTGGTCCCATAATCTGCTGACCGCCCGCCGCCACCGATTTACGCAGCGCGGCAATCTTTTCAGTCAGGGTTCCCCCCACATCAACATCCACAGCACCGGCCACTTTCGTGGACTGCTTCCCGGTTATATCGGCTTCGTCATTCCCTTCAATGCTGGCCAGCCTGTTGCCCTTCACGGCCTGGCTAAAATCACCGGCGCTGACCTGCTGAATGGCTCCGGCCATCAGGGTGGCGGTACCCAGTACCGTTGTCTTATCGGTGGCTTTAACCGTGGTTTCCCGACTGACCAGATCACGTTGTTCCGTGTCGGCTTTGACCGTCCTCGCCATCGATGTCTCGCTGATGGTCTGATCGGTCTGCCGCACCCAGTCGCCAGCCTGGGTAACGCGTTGCGATACCTCCGCCCGCTGCTGTTGCAACTGCTCCCCGGGCTTAACATCCGGCAGACTGGTACCATCCGGCAGTGTCTGCCTGATAAACGGTTTATCAGGTCTCCCCCCGGTAAAAGCAACTTCAACCAGCGTCCCTTCTGGCGGGAACTGGAACATGCCGGAGTCATTACCAGCCATCGGTACCGGCAGCGGCACTGCCGAATAAACCGGCGTCTGGTTGTCGGGATTGCCGTCTGCGTCAAGCAGCTGCACATCAACGGCATAACGTGGCCGGAACGGATCGGAAAAATCACCGCTTTTCACCGCTTCGCTGGGTGCCACCACTCTGGCCAGCTTCGGCAGGTGCAGCCCGGAAGCCAGTTCCGGGTAATGGCTTTCAATCTGGCGCTGCGCCGGTGTTTTCTGTAATGGCTGACCTGTAGCGCGGTTTCTGGGTGTCCAGGTGACGGCCATTGTGTCATTGGTCAGATGAACTCTGGTCACGCGCTCCCCGTTCAGCTCAACTCCCGGTCGCAGACTCTGGATCACCGGCAGCGTCATGGAGTTACCGCCCGCCGCCCCCTGGCTGAACTCTGCGGGGATATCTACCGGACGACCGGCAAACAGCGCCTTTTCTGCACCGCCCACATACAGGGAACCATCAGGCAACTGATACCAGATGTAATCCGGGATACTGAATGCCCTGCCCAGGTTATTCAGCAACTGATAACCCGTGCCGTTATGGGTAAAATGGGGGATCGGCTTATCGCTGTATGATGTATCCGGCACACTGACCGTTATCCCGCTGTTTTCCGTCAGCCAGCCGGCGATTTTACGCAACGTGGGATGCTGAAATGAACATGGCCACGCTTTTTCAAACACACCGACCAGCTCACGTACAAACAGGCGCTGAAAGCCATTTTCAGCAGGTTGCGAGCGTTCCACGTAGCCGGTAAACCAGCGCAAAAGCAGGTCAGAATACCCCACATCCAGCCGCACCAGTTTCCCGGTATAGTCCGTGGTTGTCTGTGCAGTAATAAATCCCCGGCCGCAACTGTTCAGCTCCAGCACCAGACTGGCATCCGCCAGGTGAACTTCATCCGTTGAAAGGTACAGGCGTTTAACTGGTTTCATCGTTAACCCAAAGCATCATTGACGGGTTTAAGCACACGTTTCTCAAACCACGTCAGTTTTTCTTCATCTTCCCCGGCACTCTGGCCACCGGCCTGTCCGGTTCCTCCGGCCGTCTGTTTTTTCGCGCTGGATTTCCCTGTGGCTCTGGCCTCCCGCTTTTCCTGCACGCTGATATGTTCTGCCAGCGTAAACGTGACCAGCCAGGCCATTTTTCCGTCCTGCTGCGGCGCATCGATCGTCCCGCTGAATGTCGCCTCGCGAAAATTCACCGCTCTGGCCACTTCATGCGCCACACGGTATTTCTGGCGGTTTCCTCCGGCATCCGTGGCGCTGGCCAGCTCGAAAATACGTTTCAGGATCTCCGGGCTTTTAAACGGAATTTCACCGCTGATACGCAGTTCCTTGCCCTTTGCACCCTGCTCTGATTTTGTGGTGGCGCTGGTCTGGCCGGACTGGTCTTTATCCTGGAACTGCTGCGATACGGTTAAACGCATGTTTTTCAGCGGTATGGCCTCGCCGTTAAGCGCCAGTGTTGGGATCGAAGTCATGAATCATTCCCTTTATTCCATCCAGATTGTCACCAACCAGCATCATCGCCGCCGTATAAACGGCTGATGGCTGCGGAATATCTTTTACCAGTTCCAGCAGCGTGGTGGCTGTATCGCCGTTGCCCGTAAAAACCCAGGCTCTGGCACTTTTTCCCTGTAAATCGCCCAGTCCGCTGGCCACATCACTGATAAGTTTGTCACGCAGCTGCGCAAACTCCCCCAGTTGCTGCTTCATGCCATCCAGACTGAAGCCCGCACTGGCCGCTTTTTGTGCCTGGCTTACCGCCGCCGCTGACAATGCCGCCCTGCTGGTTGGCACAGACAACGGAACAGCAACCGGCAACCCCGCCCCGGCTTTCGCGGGGATCTGCATTTTTTCGATGGCCAGCGCCGCAGCGGATTGCGCCAGACGCTTTACCTGGGTGAATGCCGGCGCGGGGAAAACATCCACCAGGCTGTTAAGGCTGTTCATGAAATTTTCATGCGTCTGGCCTGTCACCATCATGATCATCACATCGGCATTTCCGCCCGTTCCGGCCAGCCTCCCGGCAAGATAGCGGACAGCATTCACCGGGCTAAGATATGCACCGTTATCCGTCTGCTGTCCCAGCCCGTTTATCCACGGATGCGCCGGAACAATTGAGCAATTCAGCGCGGCCAGCGAATCAGCGAAGGCCAGACGTGCTTCACGCCACATTATCAGGCACCTCCGGCCAGACTATATTCCCGGCATCATCAGGGTTAACCCGACTTAACAGCACACGGTATTTTTTCCAGGCAACCAGCAGCGTTTGCTCCTTATCTGTTGCCATATCAAAATCAACCGCATCCTGTAAGGTTGAAATTACCTCACTGGCCTGTTTCATCAGACTGGTTTTCGTCGTCTCAGCTTCACTGACCAGCGCCACGCGTTCAGCATCGGGATCAGATACCCATTTACTGCCATCCCATTTTTGCCAGGCAGAATCCTTTGGAATTGTCGTTGTCCCTGCCGGGTATGCTCCCAGCTCAGAAATAAAACGCGCATTGCCTGTCTGCGTGTCGAAAACAACCTCTCCCCGGTGGTCTTCCATGACAAGCCATTGCTGTTTTTCCATATTAAAAACGGGAATAAAACCCGCCTTTGTTTCTGGCGGCTCTGTCGTGGTGCAGTTCGCAGGGAGTCCCGTATGTGCCGGGATTAGCGCATCACCTTTACCAATATATTCATGCGTATCCGCACGCAGGTTATAAACAGTAATCGTCCGGTTTTCATCGGTCATTTTGAAAGTCATCAGGCCAGCCTCACAATGTAGTTATAAGCAATGTTTTTTACCGTGTTCTCTGCGTTACCCGTCGCATTAATCGTCACGTTATGTCCGTGTGCGCCCAGTGTTACGGTGTGATTGTGTGCACCAATGCCCACCCAGTGATCATGCGCCCCGATATAAACGTTATGAGCATGGTTTCCCTCTGCGGTAGTCCTGCTCCAGCTGCCATTACCGTTAGACAAAACAGGGTAGTTAGATCCCCCGACACCACCCACCGGATATCCATGGTCGTGATGCCCCTGCACATCCGTGGTTTTGTTACCGTAATCAAATCCTGTTGTTTGCTTTGAACCGTAATCAAACGTGGACACTGTTTTTGTCCCCAGATCGGTCGCAGAAACAGTTGCACCGTGGGCATGTGATTTGATGCCGTCTTCTTCATAAGAAAGCACGGCGCGGTCGTCTGTTTTCCCTTTAATTGTCATCCGGCGCATATCAGGCAGAACGCCGGAAGGGTAAGCCTTCGCCAGCAGCGGGTAAGCGGCCTTATCAAAAGCCTGCCCCTGAAGAATCCCCCAACCGTCCGGTGGCGTATCCATCGGCCACGGCAGGGGGACACCTACCGGCAGAACGTCACTTCGGCTTAACAGCGCCAGTTCCCCAAGATTCAGGTTTTTACGGGCTTCAGCTTTATCCTGAACATCGGCTAAATTTGTATCTTTTCGCAGGAAATCACTGCTGGCCTGTTGTTCATTCAGACTCCCCTTTGGCCGTAAATCGGTAATGTTCCCATTCACATCAATGCTGGCCACTGCAAACACGTAATGCTGTTCACCGTTCTGCACATAATCAGCCAGGTTTTCCGCTACGGTAATTTTGCGCTGAACATTCCAGACACTGGTCAGCGCACCCGCCCAGCACACATCCAGCCAGACTTTTACCGGTTTTGTTGTCACGGTAATATTTTGATTTTCTGCCAGTGACGTACGCAGTCCCGCCACATAGCCGGTGCCTTTGGTGACAAAATACTGATTGCCGGTTTTTCCGACCAGATAACCATCCCCAAAGAATGCGGCAGCACCATAAATATCCACATTCTCCAGGCGCTGGCGTTCATCCATCCCGGCCATACGCGCCGTGAAATCAATCTGCCAGGTTTCAGCCGGTGTATTAATCCCGGTTTCAGCCTGTGCGCCGTTGTACTCCATCAGAAACGAACGGGTCAGAACGTTCCCCTGCTGGCCTTCCGCTGTTTTCAGTTTCTGCTGTACCGGCGCATGAACAATCATCGCCAGCGTACCGCTGGCCTTATTCAGCAGACCGATCCAGTTAAAGCTGAAGTCGCCCACGTCAGCACCCAGAACGGCGGAATACACCACGCCATTTTCATTCACCACACCAGTACGGGTAACAGGTTGTCGGTGCACAATCTGCGCGACAGCTGGCAGTGCTTCATTCCGGTCAATGGGTACATCCGGATTCAGCCCCGGTACATCCGCAAACACAAATTCATCCAGCACCACCGGTTCGCCAGTGGCACCCTGCTGCGCTTTCCACTGCTCAAATGCCAGCGTGATAGCTGTCTGTGACATATAAAACTCCTTACAAACCCGCGCTAAATGTCGCGCTGTGGGTTTCCATACCGCTTAACGTTGCCGGATAAACCACGTATTCCCCCTGATCCCATCCCGCCCGGATGGTTACCTTTTCAGATGTAATCACTTCAAACTGATAACGGCGGCATGTTCGCCCGTACTGGCGGATAATCTGGATAAGTAACTGCGTGTTGTCCGCGATCTGGCTGTCCGTGACACGAACCAGAATCACATCCCAGTCAATGTCTGGCTGACGTTCCCGCAGTTCCACATACCCAATACCCAGCCGTTCAAAGATATTGATAAACCCCTCTACCGAACCGGCATCACGCGCATTGATAAAGGCGAATGCCACGCGCCTGCGGAACAGGCTCAACGACTCCCCGTCAAAACGGGTAATATCGCGGTCATAAGCCAGCAGGTTCAGTAATGCCGGTGTGCAGGTCAGCGGATCAAACTGATTCATCGGCCAGGTTATCCAGCCGTAAACCTCCGCCCAGAATCGCCGCGCTGTATTCCGCAGCTTCTTCGACTCCCCCTGGTTCATCCAGGAGGGAAGCACCATTCCGGCCAGCTTTTTCATGAACTCATTCATTTTCAAGACTCACCACCAGTGATTTCAGACGCGGCACATTCAGCTCACTGGTAATGTCACCCAGTGAAAAAGCCAGCGAATCCGCCTGTGAAAAGGTTTTATGGATCTCGCGCCCCAGCTGGGAAAATGAGAAACGCGAATATGGCCACGTCTTTCTGACGTCAAAATCCGCATTCTCACGAAAAGCACAACGGATCAGGTTTTCAATCCCGTTTTTCAGGCTGTGCTGTTCATCGCCTGTCAGGTTGGCCAGATTTCTGACGTATACCGTCACGGCCAGATCGTGAAGGGTTTCCGGCATGGCGTAACACTGCATATCGTCGCCGTGGCCGTGATGCCCCTGCGTGTTGATGTAATCATTCACCGCATTCACAAACGGCGCGGAGGCTACCCCACTGTCCAGCAACAAATACGCGTTTGCGGTACCGGGTCCCCTCGGCGCGTCGTGCTCAAAGAAAATCCGGTCAATACTCAGCCCGACAACACCGGCAATCATTGAACGGTAAACCGCATCCGTGTGGTAATTGCCTACCAGATTGAACTGATTCCGGCAGCGTTCCCGCAGTTCATCATCACTTTCCTCATCAGCCCCTGGTACCGTCAGCCAGTTTTCCTCACTGACCACATGGCTGATGCCATCAACGGCCACCGGCAGAATGCGGTAATAACCCGGCGCAAGGTTGTATGCGCCGCCTGTGCCAGTTGCTTTTACCGGCAGCAACGCGCTGGTTGTACCTGAGGGGATCACCACATCTTCAGTGGTCGACAGCTCATACACCCGGCCGTTTATGCGTTCAGTCTGGATAACCGTTCCGGCCTTCACCGTCACCACCGCTCTGGCATCTTCTTTAAAGAACCTGATCACCCCCTGTGCAGCACTGGCGGGCTTTGCCGTGACGTTTACCGCCCAGGCCAGCAGACGCAACATGCTCCCACTGGCCGTGGCCACAAACATATTGGCCAGTACCGTGGACACCAGAACCTCTTTCAGCCACATCACCGGTGCAGTCACAATGGCCGTAATTAACCGCCAGAACGGTGACATGCGGGATGTGTTAGTGATCATGCCTTCCTCAGCCGCAATCGCATTAAAGCGATCCCGCACTTCAGATTCTGTCACCGGCATCCCGCTGGCCTTCACGACGTCCTCAAAATCAACCTGCGGTTTTTCTGTCATAAATCCACCTGCGCAGAAATGCCGCCAAAGTCATAGGTGCTGGCAGTTATCCATAAACGTTTCTGGCTTTCCTCACTGATTTCTACTGTTCCCGGAATAATCCGTTCATCATCTTCAATCAATAATTCCATACGGGTAAAAATATCCGCCCGCATTGTTGGGCTGCGTTCAGCAATCAGTTCCGTTGCCAGTCCGCTCTCAATAATGGCGTGAATAATGTCCTGCCCGATACTTTTACGGTTATTACACAGTTCAGGTTCATATCCGGTATTCAGAACAAAATCACCCTTCAGGATCAGCAAATCTATATAAAGTGGTTCATTCACGCATTTAGCTCCTGCCATTCCATTAACTGACCAGGGGACATCGCTTCTTTGGTATGAAAATGAACCTCCCCTATTTTTTTACTGTTATCAGTGACTGATTTAGAATTGCTACTGATTGTTTTATTTATCCCGCCCTTATCAATTCCTTTTAGCTCCCCACCCGTTGATAACGTATTTCCAGTTAATGGGGGTGAAGTTGTACTGGCCATTGATATATCCACACCTGGGATTTTATTCAGTTTCTCAACAATCCAGTTCCACGACTTCAGAAAACCGTTTTTAACGGACAGCCAGACATTATCAAACAACGAGACAATACCCGTGGCCAGACCGCTTAATGCCTGTGAAGGAGAAAACCCAGTCAGCATGGAAATAAAACTGTTCCATCCTTCGCTGATAAACTGCCAGGCTGAAGCAAACACTCCAGCCAGCCATTCCACTACCCTGGCGCATGCCTGAAATGCTGCGGTATCCATGACCGCGTTCTTAACTGTGTCCCAGTGTTTAATCAACAGCCAGCAACCGGCAGCAAGCAAGGCAACGGCACCAATCACCAGCAGGATCGGCCAACTCATCAGATTGATACCTATCCCGGCCATCATTGCCGCCATACGAACCGCCAGCAACGTACCGCGCAGAAATTTCAGCGTGGCATTCCAGGCAACAACGGCAATGTTTCCCAGCCAGACAGTGGCGGTGTAAATTTTCGTGACGGCCGTCAGCGCCCCCCAGATCCCGCGCAACCCCATCATGATGAATTTAGAGGCACCCATCACAATATTGGCGACAGCACCCACAGCCGCAAAGCTGAGCAAGGCCATTGCCGCATACCCGACAACACGCGCAATGTTGGGAAACAGCTGCATCCAGCGGGCAAAGGTCTGCCCCATATCGGCCAGGCGGTTCAGCACCGGATACAACACCGGGATCAGCGTCAGGCCGATTACGGTCTGGATAGCCTTCAGGATTGCGACAAAACGATCCCACGGCTTCACCATTTTCTGCGCCATTTCCTGTGTGCGCTTCAGGCCATCCGCACCGCCCAGTTCCGTGATATTGCGCTGAAGCAACGCCACATTACCGTACAGGTGTTTTACCACCGCCGAACTGTCACCAAATGCCGCATCCAGTTCAGCCTGGGCTTTCAGATTCCCTTCCAGGCTTTTGCCATACTTGCCCTGTAACTTGATCAGCATTTCGGGCATGGACAGCATTTTGCCAGTGGAATCCGTGAAGGACAGCCCCAGCTTTTTACCGCCCTCAATGGCTCCGGTCATGAAGCCTTCATAAGCGCTGCTGGCTTCCGTGCCCAGTGTCCGCTGAAGCTGTCCCAGCACGGCCAGTTGTTCATCCAGCCCCACTCCGTAGTTGGTACCCACGCCACGCGCCCCTTCCATCAAATCCTTGATAACGGCCATTTCCGTGCCAAAGGTTTTTCGCATGTACACCATTTTTCCGGCCAGCTGTTCAGCAAACTCAACCTTACCCAGCCGGTTGGCATCAGCGGAAAAGTTACCGAACATCTGCCCCATAAACTCAGCGGTTTCCGCGGCGGTGGATTTGAGCGCAAACGCCAGGGTATTGGCGACTTTCGTCACTTTCGGCAACTCATTCCCGGTCAGCCCGGCAATGGAAGCATTTATACTTTCCGTGGACTGGACGAACTCCACCGCGCTGGCACCATAGGTGGTACTGAAGCGCAGCGCATCACGCTGGACGGCTTTAAGCGCAGAGTCATCAACCCCTTTTGCAGCCGCATCATTCAGCGCGTCATACATTTCAATGGCGGGCATCAGCGCACCTTTAATGGCCATACCTGTACCCGCCAGCCCCAGAACGCCGCCACCAATCTGCATAAAGGCTTCTTTTGATTTCTCAGCAAAGCCCGTGACATTGCCCTGCGCCTGTTTTAACGGGCGGGACAATTTATCAATCAGGCTTAATGTAAAATCTAACTGTTTCATTCAGTGCCTTTAAATGCTTTAGCCACGCCATTAGCCACGGCTATTCCCGTATATTCCCAGTGACGGTTATCCAGCCATATAGCGGCGGCAATATCGTCAACGGAATCCTGACCATGTGGCAAATAATGACGACGGAGAATTAAATACTGTTCGAGTCCATTTCGTTCAATATCATGGACTCGCTTTGTCAGTTTTTTACTTCAATCTCCAGTTCCGGCGCGTAAATATCATTAACTTTACTGACCAGTTGCAACGCTGCACCCGGACGTTTTAATACGTCAATCAGTGCTTCTTTCGTTTCCGGGGTAACAATACGCATCAGATAATTATTTGCAGGTGCAACTTTATTATCCATTGCCATTTCATTAATCAGTTTATTGTAAGCAGTCTGATTAGGTTCAAAAACAATATCTGCACCACAAACACTCATTTTAATTTGTTCCATAAATAACACGCTCTCTTAAATTAATTTCATCAACTAACTGATTATGACGCGCCGCACACTGGCCATATATTTCAAGGTAAACAGTCAGCAGTTCCGCTGCATCTTTACCTGTTGCCCCGTTCAGGCGCGGCAGCTGCGTGGCGCATCGTGTTTTCAGGTTTTCCTGATAACGCACGTTCGGTACCGGCGACGGCGCTGTTGTACATGCTGACAAACTCATCAGACAGGCACCTGTTAGTAAAAACCGGCTTAAGCACTTCCGTGCGGATCTCTCGCGGTTGCGCATTTCTTAGCGCCTCCAGTTTATCTTCCAGCGCCCTGGCAGAATCACTGGCAATGCCCTGCATAACCTTTCGCGATTCATTACCAGCCACCTGCGCCGCCGTGTTGATTGCCAGCTCCAGGCTGTCGCGCCGCCAGTCAGCAGTCAGCCAGCCCCAGACAAACGCCAGCGCCACCACAACCAGCCACTGCGCGTGACTCATCAGCGCACCCCGTTATGTTCCAGGCTGAAATGATTACCATCCGGTCTGGATTTGAAGCGCCCGCCCCAGCTTCCGCCCAACGATTCCCAGTATTCACCCAGCGGCAGATAGTCTTCTGTACGGGTCTGGTACTGACCATTCACAAACAGATTAAAATCCACGGCCAGACGCTGGGTGTGCAGACTGTTCGAAATACCGCTGCCCTTCTTCGCGTTCAGCGCCGCCTGTTCCGGGGTGCGGTACGCTTCACCAAACGTCAGCCGGTAGCCATGTTCTTCCGCCCAGTGGATCAGGTTGGCCACCATGACGGTAAACAGTTGCTGCTTTTCACTCAGGGTCATTTGTCACGCTCCCGTTCTTCTTTCCCGCTGCACGTCTGCGCAGCCACATTTCAACAGCCTGATAACCGGCAATACCCAGCGCAGCCCCCAGCCCCTGAATAGCCAGCGGGCTGGCCTCCGGGATTTGAATCAGCGCCGCACCAGCGATGACTGAAACAAAACTGCCCAGAATCACACGGCTGATAAACAGGCGCGGTGTAATGGGATCATCACTGGCCAGCACCTTCGCAACAGCAATTAGCGCCCCCATAATCAGCAGTGAATAAAGGCTCTTTTCATGTTCCTGCATTCCGGCTTCCTTATCCGATCAGGTTTTCCGTGGCTTCCGATTCCAGATACGGTACGCCGTTGATGTTGACGAACTTCGGACTGGTCACGAAGTATTTGATTTTGTGCGTTGCCACACCGCCACCCTTTGGATCGATATCCAGCAGATTACTTAACTGGAGTTTGTTGCCGAACGATTCCACTTTCATTTCTTCGTTGCCCGCTTTGGCATAAAAAAGAAAATCCAGCGGCGGAATACCACGCCACGAACCTGCGGCACGGGCTTTGGCCGTCAGTACACCCAGCACTTTGGAACTGACTTCAATTTCTCCCTCTGCGGCCACATCGCCATCAACATGGCCATCCGGCACACCACGGGTCTGGGCGGCGGCGCTGTTATCCGTGATATCGAGTGTGATTTTCTCGATGTGGATCAGATCGCCGTCAAGATAGGTATCAAACGACATACCCGAAATACGTTTACTCATGCAGCGCCCTCCAGACTGGCATCCAGTAACAGACTGATGGTGATTTGCAGCGGAACTTCCCAGGTGCGTACCACCAGATAAATATCCACCGTCTTTTTGTTCTTCCAGACAATGGTTACATCACCCTCCTGCGGCGGCTTCACTTCCCCCGGAAATGACACGCCATTGATACTGGCCGCCGTGGACATTTCACGCAGTGGACGTGCAAACAGAGTCTGGTGTGCAGCAATACTGCCCGGTGTGCTGTTCAGTGAACGATCCGCAATTTTACTGATAGCCAGCAGACGTACACGACGCGCTGCTTTATCGGCAACACGCAGGGTTTCAATCGACTGGTAATCGCCGCCTTCCACATCCAGCGTTCGCCCGTCAGCCCAGTAAAAACCGTCATAATCCGGGTACCACATCGGCACACTAAAGCGCTGTGCTTCCAGTGCCTTAAGCGTGGCCAGCTCCAGTACCGCCCCGGTACCATCAACCGGCATTTCATCACTACCCAGATTCAGCAGTGCCCCGGTTTTCACTCGGGCAGGACTGTCTGCGATAGTCACGGCACGACTGCACAGACGGCCAGCCAGCACACCCGGCTCATCTCCCCACAAACGCGGGACCAGCTGCACCGCCTTCTCTGCAATACCGTCCTGAATGGCAGACACACGGGTCAGGTAATCCGCCTGGGCTTCTTCGTCCTGCATTCCCTGCACAGCCAGGATGAACCACACCCAGCGCCCATATTTGGAAATCAGCGTGGATCGTAACGTCGCCGCCTGATTTACCTGGGTTTTGGCCGTCACATCACTGGACAGCACCACCCCTTCCACCGAACACACCACCTGCGCGGCCAGAACCGCTTTCACCCAGGCATCGTCCTCAGCATCTGCGGGCAGCACATGAATAAATGCCCACCAGTTCTGACCGGCATTTGCCAGTGCCGCCAGAACATCGCTTTTCAGCGGGCTTTCCCCTTCGCCCAGCAGTGCATCAAAATCACTCTGGGCATTCACCGCCAGCGTTTTCCCCACATTTTTGGTACCCGTACCGATAAACAGCAGCGTGCGTTCCACTTCATTGGTTTCACCCAGCAGCTGGTTTACCTGGTTTACGGTCACGTTTGGCCAGGTCATGCTTTCCCCTTAATATCCTGCGCCTTAACATCCCAGCCAAAGCCGATGGCCTGAAGCTGACGCGCCAGCGCGTTATCAAATTCATCGTCACTCATGCCCAGAAAAACACGGGCAGGAAGATCCACTGTCCAGCTGGTTTTGACCGCCTTACCGCTGAGTTTTCGAATCAGTAGCCCCGCCCGGCTGTATGGCATCGTTTGGGTTAACTCGCCCAGCGTGGGCTTTTTCCAGCGTTTACCGGTGCGCACCCGGTACCCCAGCGCCCGCAGTTTTTTGGCCTGGGCCGGCGTGGCCATTTTTCCGGTCTCCGCCTTCCGTGGCTGGCTGCGACGGCTGACACTGACACGCATCCCGTTTTGTTGCGCATACCCGACTGTCCCGGCCGGTACCGGCGTTTCCCCGTTCCGGTAGCCTCCCCCCTGCAAATAAATCCGCACCGCCTGAATCTCTGGCATTTCGCGGATATGCAGCAGTTTTGGCAGGTTCCGCAGCATCTTCCCTTTGCGCTTCGTTTTACGCCCCGGCCACTTCTGGCCATCCGGTGCTTCCTGATTGCGGACATGCCGTTTTGCGGCGGCAATCACGCCATATTTGGCCAGCCTCCAGATAAGACGCTGGCGCTTTTTGGGTGGCAGCTCCATGCTGGCCAGTGATTTACGCAACTCTGCCAGCTGTTTTTGATTCAGCTCGCCACCGGCAATCATTCGTTACCACCTACCGGCGCACCGGTTTCATCCACGCCATAAATATTGGCGGTGATCGCTATCCAAACTTCAGGGTTAACCAGCGACCAACGTTTCCCCTGCCACGGGATCGCCCCGTTTTCGTCCTCCCTGATCACAAGTTCTTCCGCCATTGGTACCGTCAGCACAATGGTGGCGGTTTCCTCATCCTCCACTGACACATCCCAGTCCGGTTCAGCTTCAGTCAGGCCGACTTCATCCAGTAATTCCCTGTCAGCCTCATCCAGCCACGCGGCCAGCAGCGACATAAGCAACTGTGGCGGACACAGGCGGTACGGGAAACGCTGCCAGCTGATTACCGCGTCATAGCGAATCACCGCCTGGCGGTACTGTCCCAGCCCGTAATCCTTCGCGGCGGGGATGAACTTCATTTCATCCAGCACACTGTCAAATGACTGCATGGCGCGCGGCGGCACGTTTTGCTGAAAAAATGCGGTCAGGCTCTCAAGCTGTGTCTGGCTCATACTTTTTTCACCGTTGCCCGTTTAAGCCCCTTCATGCGACGGATAACTACTGAAGCCTCAGCCAGTAACCCGGCGCGGGTTTCCATACTCTCCTGCCCCGGATGGGTTTCACGTCGCCCGACAGTGGCGAACTCCCCCAGTAAATCCGCTTTCGCCCTGGCAAATACCGCTTTCATGTACTGGGCACACAGGCTGTTAATCCCTCCCATGCTGACACCCGGAACATCTGCCGCCAGCGTGTGGCCTTTTGCTTTCCAGCTGGCCTCCACGTTTTCCAGCTCGGCATTCACCTCCGCGACTGCGGCCAGCAGCGCCTGACTGATGGTGTCCGCGTCGATATCGGCTGGCAGTGACCGCTGCGCCTGAAAGTCCTTCAGATTCAGATCCGGCCAGAACCCGTTATTCGTCAGCGGTTCATCCTGATAATCCAGCGGTTTTCCGCTAAACATAATTCCCCCGAAAAAGGCGGACTGACCGGTTTCCACGGCACAGTGACACACGGAGTGTTCTGCCCTCCACCGCGTCCGCCTGGCTTGCGGTAGTCTTTACCCCTGCGTCAGTTTTCGGATACGGGCGGCAATCGTCTGCCGTGCCGTTTTGACGCTGATTTTTAAATAGTATTTTTCTGCGGTGGCCAGCAACCGATCGGCTTTCTCCAGCGTTTCGATATCATCCACACTCGCTGCCGTTGTCTGGCCATCTTCGCCGCGCAGCAGCTCCAGCCCGGCAAACTTGAACCACTTGGCCGTGACCTGTTCATGCAGCCGCCAGGTACTGGCGACACGCTCAAATGTGCGGGAGAAATACGGTTCAACACTTTCCCCGCGCCCTGATGTTTCCTGCGCCCAGGCCAGCATCGTATCGGCCACGAACGTGGGAAAATTACTGCGCAACCGATCCGGGGTTGCCTGCTGCTGGCTGATTGCAATGTCAGCCCAGTCCAGCGCCTTATCCAGATCGCCCACGTCAAACAGCCAGATAACACACCAGGCAAATACCGGGTTGGCGTACACCTGCCCGCTTTCCAGATACGCTTCCACAGTCGGTGTCCAGCGCGGCAGCAACACATCCCGCTTAAACTCAACACGATCCGCGATTGTCGGCAGGTTACGGCAATGTTCCACATCCGCTTCCAGCGCCTTAATCAGCAGATGCATGCTTTCCGTGGTTTCCAGTGCCTGGCTGCGTTTCAGCTTTTGTTCCATCGCAATGCGCTGGCTGTGACGCTGCGCGGGAGAAAGTGCCATTTATCAGCCCTCTGCTGGTTCGGAAACCTTGCCGATGGTCACGGCGGATTCATCAATGGCCGCATACAGCTCCGGCACTTCAACCGCATAGCCTTCATTACGCAGGTATTTGTTTTCGAACTGCTTACGGTCTTCAACAAATTCCGCCTTACGCATGCGGGTGTTGCGCTGGGTGTAGATATGCAGATTAGAAAGCGGCGTGACGACCATACGTTTACCCGGCATAAACGGCGGGATAACAGCAGGACGGCCAGCAATGGTGCTGCCCAGCATCTGCGCCGCGATTTTTTCAGTCGGGCGATCTGCGGCCTGATACAGTCGGTATTGTTCAGCAGCAACCAGATCAGCACCGACCAGAACCACCAGACGCGGGTCATTGCGGAACTGTGCCGGGATCTTGGCGTTAATCAGGTCTGAAGCCATTGCATCCAGTGATTTGTAATCCCCGGCTTCATCCAGCACGACCGGATCGGTCATAATCTGATTACCACCCAGCAGCGTTTTCATACGCTCATGCCAGCCGATGTTGACATCTTCGCCGTTCGGGTTATCCGTTGGATTCGTCGTTTTTGCGCGACTCTTACCGTTAAAACCAATACGCAGCATATCCAGCGCAAAAGCCTGTGTGGTAAACGCCTGAACCAGGTTGTAAAACTCGTTTTCGTCCTTACCGGCATTTGCCCAGACCGAAAGCAGATCCCAGCGCAGTGCGGCGCAGCTGTCCGTTTCAACCAGTGAGTAGTCATTGCCGTCCACGCCAACCTGACGAACAAAGCGGCCATTTTCACTGCGGCCGGTATGCAGCACTGAGGAACCGACAGAAATCACCTGGCCACTCAGTTGGTCAACGTCCAGACAGGTAATCATGTTCAGGAACTCCACGGACTCCAGCAGCGCCAGACGCAGCGCATTTTCCTGCGGGTCATTCAGGGAAAAATAACGACTGGTATCACGTGCGCCAAACTGCTGCGCCATACCACTCGAATATTTATCCAGTAAATCCCGTGCACGGTTATTAAGGTGCATAAAACTCCCTCGCGATTAAGCGATAATAAAAATGTTTTGTACTAATTAACGTCAGAACGTATTACAGGAAATTAAATTTACCCGCTTTTTCTGAAATCTTACGCCCCGGTGTACGGGTGGATTTATTACCCAGATCGTTAAAACGTTTAACGATATCCTTTGCATTATCACGAATAGCCGCAAATTCTTCGGTATCGACCACTTCCGCAATGGTATCCACATCACCCTGAACATCATTGAGCTGATTTTCAATTTTGGCTACACGGCCTTCCAGTTCGTTTACCGCGTTGGCCAGCGCCTGTAACTTATCATCACCCTGCGCGGTATCATCAGGCGGCGTTTCATCTTCAAACTTCGGTTTAATACCAAACAATTTTTGCCAGTTCTTCATTCGTATTTCCTGTTTAATTTTTCCATCACGGGAAATCACACAACTGTAATATCCCTGCTTAGATAATTTTTTGCGCCGACTACTAAAGCGCAGCCGTGTGGTGCCAACACTGGCGGGAGTATCTGTAACCGCCAGCCCCTTGAGGTATGTACGCCCACTACCGCGCCAGTTTTCTTCCGGTTCAATCGAGAAGAACAGGAGCTGATCTTCATGGTTGGCGAATATTAATCGCATATTCGGGCAAAGGCTGACGTAAAGCCGCGCCAGTCCGTCCTCACCATCATGCCAGGTGGCTTCCAGTACCTCCCCAAAATTACCGCAATCATCCTCGTGTTCTGGCCAGATTAAAGCGACATAGTGGTTATAGTCATAGGTTTCCCCCATATCGATAATCCACTGGCGTTTAATATCCCTGCCGTCAACGGTATCCCCTTCGGTAGCAACACACAGCCAGTCAGTTTTTAAATGCGACATATCCCCCCTGATTTATTCACCGACGCTGCAAATCAATTATTGCCAAATAAAACCACCACCGCATCACGCTTTATTCTGAACAGTTCGGTTATCACGTATTACCGAACAGACGCGAATTAACACCACCGTTTTTTCATAACAGCCACGGCATAATTATCCGCATGGCTAAATACTCAGAAGAACTAAAAGGCGTTGTCCGCGCACTTTATTTGCGCCGCTATACGCCAAAAGAAATTGCATCAGAATTAAATCTGCCGAATGCGCGGATCGTTTACTACTGGGCTGAGAAATACAGCTGGGCGGATTTACTCAGCTTTGAAAGTACAGAGGAGGCAATCGAACGCCGCTACCAGCTGCTGGCCAGCCGCGATAATAAAACCGATCTCGACCTGAAAGAAATGGACATGCTGATTGCCCATGCCACAAAGCTGCGTGCTCAAAGCAATAAGCATAAAGAAAAAATGGCCAGCGGCCAGAGTAATGGTCAGGCAGCTGCGCGGGACAGCAACAGCGATGAACCGCGCCCCAAGCGCAAAAACAGAAAAAACGATATTTCATCTCTGACCCAGGCGGATTTTGACACCTGGGCGGAAGAACATCTTTTTGAATACCAGAAACACTTGCGCAGGAATATTGGCCAGCAGGTCAGGAATATCCTGAAAAGCCGCCAGATCGGTGCCACCTGGTACTTTGCATTTGAAGCCTTTGAAAACGCGGTCATGACAGGCGATCCGCAAATCTTCCTGTCAGCCTCCAAAGTCCAGGCAGAATACTTCCGGTCTTACATCGTCAACATTGCAGAGCAGTATTTTGGCATCACGCTGACCGGCAACCCGATCCGCCTCAGCAATGGCGCTGAACTGCGTTTTCTCTCAACCAACAAAAACACAGCACAGTCCTACAGTGGCCACCTGTACTGTGACGAATATTTCTGGGTGCCTAACTTCGCCAGACTTAACGAAGTGGCCAGCGCAATGGCCACCCATGACAAATGGCGCACCACCTACTTTTCAACGCCATCGGCCAAAACACACCAGGCTTACCCGTTCTGGACGGGTGAGGAATGGAAACAGGGCAGCAAAAAACGCGCGGCCGCCCAGTTCCCGTCCTTTGATGAAATGCGCAACGGCGGACGGCTTTGCCCGGATGGTCAGTGGCGCTATGTCATCACGATGGAGGATGCCATTGCGGGCGGCTTCAACCTGGCCAACATCGAGAAGCTGCGCAACCGCTATAACACCGCCACCTTCAACATGCTCTATATGTGCGTGTTCGTGGACAGCAAGGATTCCGTATTCAGCTTTTCTGACCTGGAAGCCTGCGGTGTGGAGGTGGACACCTGGCAGGATCACAACCCGGACGCTGCGCGGCCATTTGGTGACAGGCCAGTATGGGGAGGCTTTGACCCGGCACGTAGCGGCGATTTGTCGTGTTTTGTGATTATTGCCCCGCCGATGTACGCCGCAGAGAAATTCCGCGTTCTGAAGGTCATTAACTGGAAGGGCATGAACTTCCGCTATCAGGCCAGGCAGATCGAACTCCTGTTTAAAAAATACAATTTCACCTATCTGGGAGTGGACGTTACCGGTATTGGCCAGGGTGTTTTTGACAACATCCAGCATTTTGCCATGCGCGTGGCCGTCGCCATTCGTTACGACATGAACACGAAAAATCAGCTGGTACTGAAAGCGGCGGACGTGGTGGAAAGTCAGCGTATTGAATGGGACAAGAACCTGAAAGAGATCCCTGCCAGCTTTATGGCTGTACGCCGCACCACCACGCAAAGCGGTAACGCTATGACATTTGTCGCTGACCGCAGCCAGGACACTGGCCACGCGGAGGCGTTCTGGGCCATCACCCACGCCCTGCATAACGAACCACTCAACTACGAAAACAAACCGAAATCCCGCTGGGGTGTAAGGAAAGAGGCTGCATGAGTAAAAAAAACCGCTTCGTTAAGCGCAACCTGCGCGGCGATAAGTCCAAAAAAATGAGCATCATCACATTCGGCAAACCAGAACCCGTGCTGACCACCGGCACGGATTACCGCGACATCTGGTACGACAATGCCGCCGATCACTTTACCCAGCCGATTGACCGGCTGGCACTGGCACAGCTCATCAACCTGAACGGTCAGCACGGTGGCATCATCCACGCCCGGAAAAATATGATTGTGTCTGATTATCTGGGCGGTGGCCTGACTTACGACCAGCTGGAAGCCGCAGCGTTTGACTATACAACCTTCGGGGATATTGCGATTGGCAAAATCCGCAACGGATGGGGGGATGTGATTGCCCTGGAACCTTTACCCGGCCTGTATATTCGCCGCCGTAAAGTCAGGGATAACGCAACAGATCAGCCCGGCGATTATGTGGTGTTGCAGGATGGTGAACCGCAGGTATGGCCGCAGGAAGATATCATTTTTATCAAGATGTACGACCCGCAGCAGCATATCTACGGGCTGCCAGACTATATCGGTGGCGTACACTCGGCATTGCTTAACAGTGAAGCCGTGATTTTCCGCCGCCGCTACTACCACAACGGCGCTCATACTGGCGGCATTCTCTATACACGCGATCCCAGCATGACGGATGAAATGGAAGAAGAAATTGAACAGCAGCTGCGTGACAGCAAAGGTATTGGCAACTTCTCCACTATTCTGGTGAACATTCCTGGCGGAGATGGGGACGCGATCAAGTTCATTGAAATGGGTGATATCTCTGCAAAAGATGAATTTGCCAACATCAAAAACATCAGTGCGCAGGACATTCTCAACGCGCACCGCTTTCCGGCAGGGCTGGCCGGAATTGTCCCGCAGAACACCGCTGGTCTGGGGGATGTTGAAAAGGCGGAAAGGATTTACAAGAAAAGCGAGATAGCGCCTATTCAGCGCCGGTTTATGACTGCCGTGAACAACGATCCCGAAATACCAGAACGCCTGCACCTTAACTTTGATTTAAGTTACACAGAATCAACGGATAAGGATGCGGCATGAGGCGAAAAAGGCTAAAATCCAGGCATCATTTAACAGCTGGAGCATGGAATATGCGAGTTCTGAAAATCGAATGCCCGGAATGCGGCTCAAAGGCTGTTATTCGTAAAACAAACCGGAAGCACCGGCAGATTGCGGATATTTACTGCGCCTGTTCAGATGTTGAGTGTGGCCATACGTTTGTGATGAATCTGACGTTCTCCCACACTCTCAGCCCCAGCGCGAAAACGGGTGATGCGATGGTGCAGAAAATACTGAATGCACTTTCACCCGATCAGCGTCAAATGGCATTAGACCTACTGAAAGCGACTCCCGCCGCCTGATAAGCCCCCTTCCAGGGGGTTTTTAGCTTCTGTTCTGACCATCTCCCGCATTTCTCCAGCAATCTCACCAATCCAGGCCAAAGCGATTGTTTTTTCTCTCTGGTTACTTTCGTACACATGGGCAATTTTGGCCAATAACTCAATGCGCTCCAGCTGTGCCGACGCTTCCAAAAGATCCATTTAGCCCCCACAAACAATATATTACTGTATATACATACAGTACACCGTAAAGCACAAATTGTGAAATGTATTTTCCTGCCATCTACTGACAAATGAACGTGTTACACAGATTTATACCGCTACAACCACCCCGGCCACAGCTCGTGCATTGGCTCGCTTCGTGTCTCTTGCAACCGGCCATTACGGTAAATCAATGCCACCTGGCCAAATCTCAAACCACTACCCCGCATGAGAATGGCTATTTCATCGTCAGAACCATCAAAACCCCGGCTGCGCAATTCCAGTTTTAACCGTCTGCGGGTTCCACCCTCCGTACAGTTATTGACAGAACTCCAAGGGGCGGCGTTGCCGCCAGAAAAACCCGCCTCCGCTGGCGCTTCGGCCAACTTTGCTACCTTCTGCCACTTCACCAGGCGCGTACATACCGCTGAATCTGGAACCAATGGAGAATAGACACCCTGAACGCGCTGCACGTCCTCTGCGTATTCATTACCCTGCTCAGTGATTTCATAAGCCAGACGAACAACCAGATCACGGCGGGCAACCAGTGCGCCACCCTGCGCCTGGGTATATGCCGCCCAGTCCCCAACATCCGCAGCAGCCAGAACCGCATCCATTCTGCAGTCAGTCAGTAACTTATCACGTAAACGGCGCAGCTCGCGCCAGACTGTCACCGGCGCACCACCAATCTGCTGAAACTGGCGAATGCGCCAGCGTGAAGCCCATGCAGAAACGGATTTGGCCATATCCCGCAGACTTTCCCCTGTTTCATCGTCCTGCTCACCATCCAGCGCAAATCCATCAATGTTTTTGGATATGTATTTGGCGATATAACCCGTAGCCGAACCTTTAGCGGGATCGATGGCTTCAACATGGAAACGTGCTTTTAGCGCGTTTGGCGTTTGCAGTTCTTCGGAGTCGGTAATTCTGGCGTGATAGCAAAGAATATCGCGCACGGTATCCACGTCACTAGGACGCATAAAAAGCAGCATATGCCAGTGCGGTGTCCCATCGTGGTGAGGCTCTACCACACGAAAACCAAAAACATGGATTCCTGCACGGGAAATGGCTGCGCGGGCTTTCGCCCATACACCACATAAGTAGCGCTGGGTGTCCTGCGGGGTGCAGCCATCCCACTGTGAAACAAAGCCCCCCTTGCTGTGTACCGCATGGAATCGCGATGGCGCGGTGATGGTGTAAAACTCACCGGCCAGCCCTTCTTCATTGGCCATATCTTCAAATCCTCTCATTCTTACCATTAGCTCACAGCGACGGATCGCCGGATTTGCAACGCTGCGGTGCACCATGCTGTCCAGTGCAATACGCAGCCCTTCATCATTCAGCAGGTCAAACTTTTTGAAGAACTCAAGGTTCCGCTTTTTCTGGTCCATCCATTCGCCCAGGGTTTTACGGGACACATAAGCGCTGGCCGCTTTCTGTACTTGCCCCACTGCAATGGCCATATGCTCACGCTGCATATCCCGCGCCCGCTTAAGACGCAGATACCACCATTCTGGTGCCATCATGCGGAGGATCCCGGATTCAGCCTTACGCGTTTCCAGTTGCCCGCCATTAGCTTCATGTTCAGCCCAGTACGGCGGTTGATTGTTCAGCATCAGGGAACACGTGCATAAATGGCGGTAAGACTCCAGCGTACGGCGGCGCAGCTCTGCGGCATCGTCAGTGCTGCCCACAAACTGATCGGTAAAGTCATACAGTGACTGGGAGATCCAGCCAGATATCTGGCCAGCCAGTTTTTTGAGTTCCGGGCGGTCAAGTGACGGCAGTCGCTCCAGCGACTTACCGAAAGGAAGATCAAGTGCATCAGCGGCCAGTTTGTAACGTGCAGCCACTTTGCGCAGACGTGGCAATACATTCCCGCCGATAGTTTTGCGCAGGAATGTATTGGCTCGGCGACGCCCGTCACGACCAGCCAGCAGCTTTTCGTAACGGTTGCCGAAATACCCGGCTAACCAGTCGGGTATCTCATGCAGGTACTGGGAACGCCATTCATAATCCTGTGGGTTCACAGCCCACAGGCGACGTTCTGTGATCGTCGCATCTGACGGGGTACCAGGCGCAAAGGTTTCACGCCGCCAGGCATTGACGGCGTGGTGTTGGCTAGGTTCCAGCATATCAATCACGGTTAACCCACTTTAACCGAGTTATCACTGCCATACGGCACCGCCTTTACTGCAAATAGCTGCGGCTTCTTCGCGGATTAACTCAACGATTTCCGTTGCGCTTAATCCTTCATTGGCTGCATGGGTGGCCAGCTTATCCAGACGGGTGGAACACAGATCAGCAGCGGCGGCTTTACCTTCCTGAGTAGCTTTGGTGAGCATGGCCAGCAGGTCGGTGCCTGATTTTGTTGCGGGTAGTTCCTGACGTGTCATGTGCATTTTGGTTTCCGTAAGGCAAAAGAATCCCCGACCACCTAAGTTGTGGCCAAAAAATTCAGGTTGTTAATTAGTGAAAAGCGGGTTGTACAGTGACGGCGGAATGGTTCGGTGCTGGAATAAGGTGCAGCTCGTAAGTTGTCCGCCACCACTCCTGGATCAGTGCTTTAATTTCGCCAACACCCAACGCGCCGGCCGTGTAGAAAATTGCGCGGATTCCGGCCAGCGCTTCAATCTGTGCTTCTTTGCTTTCAGCCTCGCGGTACACGCAGCACCAGAAAGCGGCATTGACTGCCAGCCAGTGACGCGGATTAGTCATGTGCTCAGTGTCATTAAAGAAGAATGGATGCAACGCAATGCGACCATTTTTACTGGTGCTTTTCTCTGCAAATGCTAAAGCGTAGTTATGCGGGACTCCCCACGCAGCCAACTCTGCCCCCAACGATTTACCCTCGACGGAAATAATGGTCATTAGTGATTCCCCTGCTGCTGCAACTTATGGACGATGTGAGGCGCGATAATCATCTGCGGCCCCTGATTGTTATTGATTGGATAAACCTGCTTTATCGGACGGTTAGCGGTACTTTTAGAAAAATCACTGTCACGTAACGACCCGAATCCGTTCATCGTCAAACGCGCGCGGGAAATGCCGCAACGCAGCTGAATCATTGCCCGGTAATCCAGACGTTCAAACAGTTCCCGCCAGCAGCATTTGCTTAAATGGGCTTTGAATACAGTCATGCCAGAGTTAACAGCAGCAGCATGGAGAACCACCCCGCGCCACTCCGGTGTTAATTTGTCCCACCAGTCAGCGGCCTCGCTGCTGGTATTGAAGTATTTGCGGCGAATCTTTTTAAGCTGATCCAGTCCGCGCTGTTGCTGTTCCTGATTAATTGCCATAACAACCCCCTATAGCCCCATCAGGCGACGCCACCACGGACGGCGCGGTAGCTGACCATTAAATTTGTACATGTGGCCAGGATTCCAGCGCTGACCATTAGGCAGTTCTATCCATCCTGTTGAACCACTTGGCCGTTGCATGGCCGGTGATTCATTTTTCAGATAAGAGACAAACGCTTTCATTGTTTCCCCCTCAACGTAACAGTATGATTGCCGGGATATTTAGCCATGCCCGGCGCATGGGCATGCGATCGATTACCGGAGGATCTGGCAAGACAACCCGGTTCAATATTCAACCGCACATAGGAGCTACAAAAATGGCCGACGATGACGACAACAAATTTCATCGACTTCACAAACCCGCACCTGCGCCAATGAAAGATCAAAGCGATAAAGGTGAGAAAAAACAGGAATAAACGACTATGAGTGACCAGCCAGCCTCTGACCTGAAATTTCAGGCCACCTACTGCTATTACCTTGAAGTGATGACCGAAACATTCAACCGGCGCACTGATAACCTCATGAATTTTTTGCTTATCCTTACTGGAGGACTTACTAGCGTCGGCGTTCAGTTCGGCTGGCTGTGCGGTATTCTCGCTGTCATTTTTTCTGCCTACCGGGTGGCATATAAACCTGCCGATAAAGCAGCCTGTGCTGATGCCCAAAAAAAGCGATACTCCCGATTGCTTAGTGATATCCATGCAGCAAGTGAGGCTGAAATCGCCAGACGTCTGGATGAACTCGAAGAATTCGACAGTAACGCTCCGACCTCCCTCTACAACCCCGCAAGAAACAGAGCTTCTATCGAACTTCGCCGCGACATTGAACCGCTGACGAAGTTTGAAAAACTCATGGCTTTGCTGGCGGGTGGTATTCCTAAGTAATTGCATAACAATTTCTTCTATGGTCACGGCGCTGTTATAGCGCCTTGTTCACATCAGACCGGTGGCGTTAGCCGTCACCAGATCCACCGCTGCGGCCAGGACAGGCGCAGACTGGATACGGCTTTCAACGGTATAAGCCAGCACGGATAAACTACGGATTGCATCGCGAGCGCGATCCAGAATTTGTGTACGGCGGGCCGCGGTCATATGACCAGAAGATACGGCTTCCCCAGCAATTGCTCCCACACTGGCTGTGGCACTCAGTGCGCACAACTGCATGTTGCCTTCTGTGGCATTGTTCACCGGTACAGATGGAAGGCAGTTAATCTGCCCCAGCATCCCATCCAGTAAACGCGCATCTTCGGTGTAATCCGTAATTGCTAAAAGCTCGTCACAGGTTAAACGGTGCGGCTGTGCTGGATTCAACTTGTTGCGCAGGATCTGCGGCCTCATACCAACGGCAGCGGCTACATCTTCCAGATTGTGTTCGATTGCAAATGCTCGGCAAGCCGCATCAAAGTGAGCATGTTTAGAGGTCTGGTAATCAAACATTGTTTGCCTCTCCCTAATCCGTAGGATGGATTACGCGTTAAGCGAGATATTGCATTCGCTTAATGCTTGCACCGTTAGCGCAGCCATGTTGATTTCAACACGAGCACGAGGCTTGTCACCTTTGCCACGGATAGGCAGACGGCCATCACGCACCATATCGCGGGCAGTGCCCATAGGCGTTCCAGTGATGCGGCAATACTCATCGATCGGGAGATAAGGGGTAGGTATGGTGATTGTAATATTAGGACGCATAAGGCAAACTCCTTAGTTCATGTTGGCTCGGCAAAGCTCAACAAATTTCATCAAAACTAAATTTAGGAGAATGCTATCTAGCTTTATGTGAAGTGTCAATGCTCACTTAGCTTTTTGCTAGGCAGCCTTTTACGATGGCAAGATTCCGAATCAATCCAGACTCAGACAGTGCTCCAGTTCTAGACAGGATTCTTGAGGCCTATGGGTTTACTCAAAAACTCCAATTAGCAGAGCACCTAGGGATAGCTTCAAGTTCAATGTCTAACCGCTACAAACGCGGCGGTCTTCCTGCTGACATTATGGTGAAATGTATGGCTGAAACAGGCGTCAGTCTAGAATGGCTAGCAACTGGACAAGGGAAGAAATTCGAAAACGATGAAATAGATATTATGAAAATGCCTAGACAAAAACTAGTCGATGGTCAGCTTTATGGTGCCGGGCAAGTGATGTTCGATAAGGTATTTTTCCGCGCAGGATTACCGCTGCCCGCAGATCCAGTTTGTGTTCAGGATGAGAAAGCGCAGTACATTCTTGACCAAACATTCGCTGAGGTTTTTGATGGTGAGTGGCTTGTTAGTATTGAAGGAAAAATCAGTATCAGAACGCTTACACGCATACCTGTAAAGAAAGTACGTGTAAGCGGTATCGGTATGGCTTTTGATTGCGGATTAGATGATATACAAATTATCGCGCGTGTTGTGCTAGTTATCACAGAAGGAAACTAACAATGAGCACCACAAAAAGAACCGTCTCAAATGATAATGATACCTCAGTTACAAAACCCAAAACATGTTTTGTCATTATGCCCATTGCAGATCATCCTGATTATGAAACAGGACATTTTGACAGGGTTTATGAATATCTTATTAAACCGGCTTGCATAAAAGCTGGTTATGAGCCTCGCCGCGCTGATGACAACAAAGCCTCAAATATGATCATGTTTGACATTCTTAAGAAAATAATGGAATGCGATATGGCTATATGTGACCTCAGCTCAAAAAATGCAAATGTCTTTTACGAGCTTGGCTTAAGGCAAGCCTTCAACAAGAAAACCATTTTAATTACTGATGGTAGAGAAAATGCCCCATTTGATATTGCAGCATTCCGTTACGTCAGATACTCGGCGTCTCTAAGAATTGATACCGTTATTAATGACACAAGCGCCATTATTGAGATGCTGGAGGAAACAGAAAATGCGCCAGAAGATGATGTAAACTCAATTGTTAAATTATTGAAAATCCAACCAGCACATGTAGAAAAACTGCAACTAAGCCAGCAAGAATCCGTCTTTTTTGAGATGTTTAAATCTGTAGATAATAAACTAAACATTCTCTCCAATTCAGTTAATCATCTCAACAAAAAGAATGGCGTATCATCAATGTATCGAGCTCTTAGCTCATTTGGGGAAAACAAAATAACACTACAAGACGTAATGAAACATGATGCAAAAAACATCCACAATCATGTTTATAGAAATTGGGATGGCGTTATTGGCAGATATCTAGGTACAAATGAATCAGGCGATATGGTATTCAAAAACGGTGACAAACAATTCACTTACCCTAATATTGACTTAAGCTGGGAAAATATTTTTATAGCCTAATAACTATGTCAATTCGCAAACAAACGAATGGAAAATGGCTTCTGGACTTTTACCCGGAGGGAAAACCCCAAGGTAAAGCTAATAAACGTATTCGTAAGACATTCTCCACTAAAGGTGAGGCTTTAGCTTACCAAAGCCATATTATGGAAAACGTCCATGTAAAACCTTGGCTGGATGGAAAAGAAGATCGCCGTAAGTTACGTGACCTAGTAAACCATTGGTTCGATGAACATGGTGTAACCTTAGATGACGGCGAAAAAAGGAAAGCAGCAATGGAATTTGCCTGTGAAAGCATGGGCGAACCTCTCGCTCATGAATTTAACGCAACGATGTTTTCCATTTATCGAAAAAAGCGTCTTTCAGGTGAGATAGTACGTACAGCGCGAGTAAAAAAAGTTTCACCACGAACTATGAATCTAGAGTTAGCTTATTTCAGGGCGGTATTTAATGAATTGAAACGACTTGGTCATTGGAAACTTGATAACCCACTATCCGAACTCAGACCGTTTAAATCTGAAGAAGCAGAGCTGGCTTATCTTGAAGAAGACGAAATTTCTCGTTTATTAGATGAGTGCAAAAAAAGCAGAAATGAAAGTGTGTACTGGGTGGCCTGCACATGCCTAGCAACAGGTGCTCGATGGGATGAAGCAGAATCTCTAACCACGAAGCAAATTCGAAATTTGAAAATAAGTTTTTTCAAAACTAAGGGGAATCGTAATAGAACTGTCCCCATCAGCAAAGTATTCTTTGAATCTCTTCCCAAACCTGAAAAAGCTGGACGTTTCTTTAAGCCATGTTACTCAGCATTCAGGAAGGCCGTAGAGCGGGCTAATTTGGATTTGCCGATTGGTCAACTTTCCCATGTATTACGTCACACTTTCGCATCACATTTTATGATGAACGGTGGAAACATTCTTGTCCTCCAGCGCATTCTTGGACATACCGACATAAAGATGACAATGCGCTATGCCCATTTTTCACCAAACCACCTTGAAGATGCTACAAAATTAAATCCTTTGAGAGCAATATATGTTAACTCTGACTAAAAAAAATCGCTTAATTTCCGTACTTTTAAT
>NZ_JANEWM010000025.1:0-66611 GCF_028069825.1 Citrobacter sp. Igbk 14 | reverse complement strand
CATTTAGGTTTATTTATAGATAAAACGTTAAGTTAAATAACATATGGGCGGGGGGGATATAGCCTTAGCTATGTTTGTTTTTCACTGAGATATAAAAAACATAGTTCAGGCTATATTTGTAACTTATTGGTTTGAAATGAGAAGTTTATATATCTTCTCCAGGTCGTCTATATTTCGTACGCGGATAAGCAATCGTCTCTGCTCTAATTGCATCACCAGTACACCATCTTCTGATAAATTCATCTCTTTAATCCGGTTATATTCAATCCAGACATTGGCGAAGAAAAAACCTTTTTGTTTGAAAATAATTTTGGACGTACGGATCCAGAACAGATACAACCCCATTAACACCAGTGCACATAATAACCATGTGGTGAATTGTGCTCCGTGGCTGGTGATGTTGTTGTAGATCAGAATAACAATCAAGCCTATGAAGATAACGCTGTCGACTCGACTGCGTGGAAGCAGGGCAACAGTAAGTAGAGTGGGGCCATTACGGCGGGGCATGATGAACTGATCGTAAATGGCATACGCCAGCAGCGATAAGATAAAAAGAACCAGCACCAGGTCCGTGATAGTCATGAATCCTCAACCCTCTAAATAGAAAAACCGGGGGCAAGCCCCCGGTGATTTACAACAGTCTTACAGGCCGAGCAGGCCGACAGCGTAGCCCGCAATACCGATGATGAAGAAACCAACGATGATCCACAGCGGGTTTACTTTCTTACGCAGAAGCCACATACAGGCGAAGGTCAGCAGCAGAGGAACCAGGCCCGGCATCAGTTGGTCAAGGATTGTCTGCACGGTGGTCACACGCGTCTGGCCATCCTGACCGGTGATAGTGGAAACCACCAGTGGGATATTCACATGTGTCCACTTGTTAACCAAGGCCCCCATAACAAACAGACCGAGGATTGACGCCCCCTCAGTCAATTTCTGCAGGAAGCCACCGCCCATATCTTTAACGATATCGACACCTTTACGATAGCCGTACGCCACGCCGTAGTAACGGGTTGCCAGACGTACCAGGTTGAACAGGATAAAGAACAGCAGTGGCCCAAGCAGGCTACCGCTCATTGCGATGCCCGCGCCGAGTGCGGCGAATACCGGACGCACTGTACCCCAGAAAATCGGGTCACCTACGCCTGCCAGTGGCCCCATCAGACCAACTTTGATACCGTTGATAGCACCATCATCAATCTCTGCGCCATTCGCACGCTGTTCTTCCATTGCCAGTGTAACGCCCAAAACCGGTGCCGCTACATAAGGATGGGTGTTAAAGAATTCCAGGTGACGCTTAATAGCCTGCTTACGTGCGTCGTTGTTTTCCGGGTACAAGCGGCGGATAGCCGGTACCATGGAGAAACAGAAGCCCAGCGCCTGCATACGTTCGAAGTTCCATGAACCCTGAAACAGGTTAGAACGAATGAACACGCCACGAATGTCACTCGGAGTGAGTTTTTTCTCGGTGGTAGTTTTAGTCATATCAACCATTTCGCTCACCTGCTAGTCCAGTTCGTTATCAAGATCGTTGTTACCCGCCGCCTGTACTGGCGCACCGGCTACGCGGTTATATTTCGGGCTCAGCTGAATGTAGAGGATGGCCATTACGGCACCAATCACACCCAGAGCAACCAGGTTGAAGTTAGTAAATGCCGCGGTGACGAAGCCAAGGTAGAAGAACGGCATCAGGTAGCCTGCGCGCATCATGTTGATGACCATCGCATAACCCACTACGACGATCATGCCACCAGCAATATTCAGGCCGCCGGTAACGACTTCCGGAATCGCGTTCAGCATGCTCTGAACTTCACTGGTACCGACAGAAATCGCTACGATTACCGCCGGGATAGCAATACGCATAGCCTGCAGGAACAGGGAGGAAACGTGCAGCCAGGAGAGCGCCGTCAGGTTGCCGTTTTCGGCCGCCTTATCCGCCGCGTGCTGGAAGGCTACGGTGATGGTACGAACGATAATGGTCAGAACCTGGCCTGCAGCTGCCAGCGGGATGGCCAGCGCGATACCTGCACCGATACTTTGGTGACCCGCAATAACCAGAACGGTAGAGATAATGGAAGCCAGTGCGGCATCAGGTGCAACCGCAGCACCGATGTTCATCCAGCCCAGAGCGATCATTTCCAGGGTACCACCGATGATAATACCGGTTTTCATATCCCCGAGAACGGCACCAATCAGCGTACAGGCCACCAATGGACGGTGGAACTGAAATTCATCGAGTACCGACTCCATACCCGCGATACATGCGACGATGAACACCAGCACAATCTGAAGAGTGGTAATCTCCATTGTACTTCTCCTATTGCTATACAGACTTAAGTGTGAAAACTAAGTAAATGCCAGGTGGTTATTTCGCCTTGGCAATCAAATCCATCATTTTCAGTTTCTGATCGGTAGAAACCTTACGGGCTTCGAGCTCAATACCGCGTTCGTTGAGTTTCTTGAAGGCTTCGATGTCTTTTTCATCCACCGAAATCGCGTTGTTTACCTGCGTTTTACCCTGGCGGAATGCCATGCCGCCAATGTTAACAGAGGTAATTTTTACGCCACCTTCGACGATGCGTTCTACATCGGTAGGGTTGGTGAACAGCAGCATTACACGCTCACCAGCGTATTTCGGGTTGTTATAGACGCGGATCATTTTCGCGACATCAACCACGTGTGCTGTAACACCTGGCGGTGCGACCTGAGTCAGCAACGTCTTACGCACGGTATCAGCAGCGACTTCATCGCTGACGACAATAATGCGCGTTACGTTTGTTTCTTTGGTCCAGCGGGTTGCCACCTGACCGTGGATTAAACGGTCATCAATACGCGCGAGGCCGATCTGCATATAGTCGTTCGGGCCCATCGGTTTCGCGGGTGCCGCTGCTTTAGGTGCTGCGACGGGGGCAGGTGCGGCTTTTTCAACAGGTTTTGCTTTCAGCGCTTTTACGCCTTCGCTACCCGTTTCAACCGCCAGTGCGACTAATTCATCGAAGCTGGGGTTGTCGTCACGCGCCATGAAGGTTTCTACCAGCATGGGAATGTTCACGCCTGCGATAACTTCGTAATGCTCTTTATCGACGACAATGCGGCTTGCAGCGTTAAACGGGCTGCCTCCCCATGTGTCAACGAGAAACAGCACGCCTTTACTGGTATCCAGTTTTGCTAACTGAGCGTTATACTTTTCAATCAGCGTTTCGGCATTTTCGCCTGGAACGAAATCGATCCAGCCGACGTTTTCCTGCTCGCCTAACAACATCTCTGCTGTTTTAAGTAACTGCTCTGCAGCCCAACCATGTGTGCCTATTACAATAGCAATGGTCACTTGCTACCTCCTTTAATATCGTTAACACATCAACGTGAAGATGCATTTTGAATCGCTCGTCCGCAATCGAATCGATTCAGATAAGGGTTACAAAGAAAAACCTATGATTTTCGTGAATTATTTTAGATATCGAAAAAAATATTTTATGTGATGAAGATCCGTAATTTAACTTCCAATCATAAGAAATTTCGAAGGGTGAAATATCTCCGAAACAACTTATTGCAAAGGAAGGTAAATCTTTGCTAAAAACCAGTTGTCTCTGTTATGTTTAGCATCTGTTTAATTACTCAGGAGTATAGGGCAGTAGCCCACCATATGGATCGTCACCGACGTCATTTCACCTTTAGGCTGTATCAAGCCTGTCAGTTTGGCACTTTTTGCCACAAACTTTATCTGCATATTGCTTTAACGCCTGAGATGTTCAGGGCGCAGTTTGATCATTCCTTAAGCAGGAGCTTGTCATGGAACTCTTAATGGACCCGCAGATTTGGGTGGGTTTGCTCACGCTTGTTGTTCTCGAAATTGTTCTGGGTATCGATAACCTGGTCTTCATTGCAATTCTTGCCGATAAGCTGCCACCGAAACAGCGAGATAAAGCGCGTCTCATTGGTTTATCACTGGCGCTGATTATGCGTCTGGGCCTGCTGTCTGTTATTTCGTGGATGGTGACGCTGACAAAACCGCTGTTTACGGTCATGGACTACGCGTTTTCCGGGCGAGATTTGATTATGCTGCTGGGGGGTATCTTCCTCTTGTTCAAGGCTACGACAGAGCTGCATGAGCGGCTGGAAAACCGTGAACACGATACCGGCCAGACAAAAGGCTATGCGAGTTTCTGGGTCGTGGTGACGCAGATTGTTATCCTGGATGCGGTGTTCTCACTGGATGCAGTCATTACTGCTGTCGGTATGGTCAACCATCTGCCGGTGATGATGGCGGCGGTGGTTATTGCGATGGCGGTGATGCTGCTGGCGTCGAAGCCGCTGACGCGATTTGTAAACCAACATCCGACGGTTGTGGTGCTGTGTCTGAGCTTCCTGCTGATGATCGGTTTGAGCCTGGTCGCCGAAGGGTTTGGCTTCCATATTCCGAAAGGTTATCTGTACGCGGCGATTGGCTTCTCAATTATTATCGAACTGTTTAACCAGATTGCCCGTCGTAACTTTATTCGCCACCAGTCGACACTGCCGCTGCGTGCGCGTACTGCGGATGCAATCTTGCGTCTGATGGGGGGTAAACGTCAGGCCAGCGTGCAGATGGAATCCGACAATCCGGTGCCCGTTCCGGTCCCGGAAGGCGCGTTTGTGGAAGAAGAACGCTATATGATCAACGGTGTTCTCTCACTGGCATCCCGTTCATTACGCGGCATCATGACACCTCGTGGTGAAATTAGTTGGGTCGACGCCGATCTGAGCGTAGCGGAAATTCGCGAACAGTTGCTTTCTTCTCCACACAGCCTGTTTCCGGTGTGTCGTGGCGAGCTTGATGAAATTATCGGTATCGTGCGTGCTAAAGAGCTGCTGGTGGCGCTGGAAGATGGTGTGGATGTTGCAGCGATTGCGTCTGCCTCGCCGGCAATTGTCGTCCCGGAAACGCTGGACCCGATTAATCTGTTAGGCGTGCTGCGTCGTGCCCGCGGTAGCTTTGTCATCGTTACTAACGAATTTGGTGTGGTGCAGGGGCTGGTAACACCGCTGGACGTATTAGAAGCGATCGCTGGTGAGTTCCCGGATGCTGATGAAACCCCTGAAATCATTGCTGACGCCGGTGGCTGGTTGGTGAAAGGGGGAACTGATCTGCACGCGCTGCAACAGGCGCTGGATGTGGATACGCTGGTGGATGAGGACGAAGACATCGCCACCGTAGCGGGGCTGGTGATTGCGGCTAACGGTCACATCCCGCGTGTAGGCGATGTTATTGAGGTCGCACCGCTGAGCATTACGATTGTCGAAGCCAATGACTATCGTGTGGATTTAGTTCGCATTGTTAAAGAACAACCCGCTCACGACGAAGACGAGTAAGCGGGGTTAGCGGAACGGCATAATGGGCATGATATGGCGCCCGTTATGCCTGGCGGGTGGTGGTGTACTGCCCGCCAGCCATTTGGGAAAATCACGAAGTGGCATCGGTTTCGCATACAAAAAACCCTGCAAGATATGTACACCATGACGGCGTAAATGCTGCGCCTGTGCCTGCGTTTCTACGCCTTCAGCCACCAGTTCGATATTCAGCCTTTTTCCCAGCGCGATAATGATGTCTGTGACGGTTGAATTCACGGCGTCGGTTCCGATCGCCGAAGTAAATGATTTATCAATTTTCAGCACATCCGGGCGCAATTTTTCCAGCCAGGAGAGCGAACTGTTTCCGGTACCAAAATCGTCAATCGCCAGCTTAACGCCGAGGCGATTCAACTCGCGCACGATCCGATAATCCACATCCAGTAAGGCATCGCGTTCGGTCAATTCAATAACCAGTTGCTGGATGGGATGCTGGCTGAACCAGTACTGATTGAGGTCTTTTAAAAGCGTACCGTGGCGGAAATGGCTGGCGGCAACATTGATACCGATATGAAACTGACTACTCATCGGAAAAACGTGTCGTTGCTGAATGGTTTCTGCGATGACATGACGGGTAAGAGGGACGATCAGGTTGTGCTCTTCGGCGATAGGAATAAACACTTCCGGCGAAATCCAGCCCTGGCGCGGGTTGTTCCAGCGTAACAGAATTTCTACACCCATACATTGCTGGGTCTGTGCGTTCAGCAGTGGCTGACAAAACAACTCGAACTCGTGCGCCGCGAGAGCCAGATTAATCTCCCAGGAAAAACTCATCCTGCTGGCGGTTGCCAGCCAGGCAAGATATCCCACCAACAGGCTCAGGATCACTGCCAGCGGTAGTTGTGTCGGCAGATGTTTGATCGCCAATTCACTGGCACCTGGGCCGGTGACGCTGATCGTGAAGGGGAAATGTTGCGATGAAAGCTGATAACGTTTTTCATCGTTCAGTGCAGGCAAGGTCTCGACAACACCTTGTCCGTAGAGCAGGTGGCGGTTACCGACGGTTAAACTGGCGTTGGTGATTTGCGGTGGTTGGGGTTCCAGCAACATGGTCGACAATAAATCAATATTGACGATTTCCACCACCCCATTTTCGCCATCTGCGGAGGCCGGATACCACTGCGTCAGAATAGGACTACCTTTAATTAGCGAATGGTCGGTGGACAACAGAAGTTGTGCCTCCCGGCTAGGTAATTCAGGTTGAATTTGGCGGATAGGCACATTGCGATAGCCAAAGATACTGGAGCAATAAAGAATCCCCCCCTGAATCAGACTGATGGAGCGCACTGTTTGTAGTCTGGCAGCATGCTTGCTCAAGGGTAAACGCGCCACAGAACAGGGAAGACCAATCAACGGGAGCAGCATATCGCGCCCGGCCTGCAGTGGGAGCAGCACATCATCCAGTGCTTCAACGGCATGATTAGCAAAAGTGACGGTGTAACGGTGATTTATATTACGCTCCGAAATAAATCGGACCGTTAATGTGAGTATGAGCGTCAGTAGTGCACATATTGTGCAGACGATTAAGCGATTACGGCGATAGTTTTGAATGATCCGTTGTGCTGTTTGCATGCGGGCCGCCCGATAAGCCGTTGGTCCCAGAAGCCAACAGCAACAGAGCAAGTGTAGTGGGGAAAATTACAGTAGACGAGCGAGAAGGGGTAAATTCGCCCATCCGTCGCAGATGGGCGAAAATTAAGTATTAGTCACACTGGACTTTGATTGCCAGGCCACCGCGTGATGTTTCGCGGTATTTGGCATTCATATCTTTGCCTGTTTCGTACATTGTTTCGATGACTTTATCCAGCGAGACGCGCGGTGCGCTGGTACGACGCATTGCCATACGTGCGGCGTTAATCGCCTTCACGGACGCAATAGCGTTACGTTCGATGCACGGAACCTGCACCTGTCCGGCAACCGGGTCGCAGGTTAAGCCCAGGTTGTGCTCCATACCAATCTCGGCAGCCACACAGACTTGTTCCGGACTCGCGCCCAGTAGCTCAGCCAGACCAGCAGCAGCCATGGAACATGCCACACCGACTTCACCCTGACAGCCTACTTCGGCGCCAGAGATAGAGGCGTTCATCTTGTACAACGCACCAATTGCCCCCGCCGCCAGGAAATAACGGGTGTAGATATCCGGGCTGACAGATTCAATAAAGTGATCGTAGTAAGCCAGAACGGCAGGCACGATCCCGCAGGCACCGTTAGTGGGTGCTGTTACTACGCGGCCACCCGCAGCGTTTTCTTCGTTAACGGCCAGCGCAAACATGTTCACCCAGTCGATCACGTTCATCGGATCGTTGGAGAGCTTGTCGCTGGAGACCAACATACGACGCAGGGCGGAGGCACGACGAGGAACGCGCAGCGGTCCAGGCAGAACGCCTTCGGTGTTCATCCCACGATCGATACAGGCCTGCATGGTTTGCCAGACGTTGCCGAAGTAATCTTCAATCTCTTTCTTGCTGTGCAGTGCGAGTTCGTTCTGCATCACCATGCCAGAGAGAGACAGACCGGTGCTGTTGCAGTATTCCAGCATTTCGGTCGCGGATTTGAACGGATAAGGTACGCTGACCTCATTCGCTGCATCCTGGCCAAAATGTTCTTCATCAACGATGAACCCACCGCCAATGGAATAGTACGTTTTGCTGTAAATGACGGTTTCGCCGTTGTACGCATGGATCTGCATTCCGTTTTCATGCAACGGCAAATTGCCGTTGTGAAAACGCATGCCGTCATTCTGTGGGAAATCCACTTCGTGTTGACCCTGCGCAAGCAGCAGGCGTCCACGTGCTTCTACATCGCGGATAAATCCGGGGATGCTGTCAATGTCAACGGTAGCAGGCTCATTGCCCGCCAGACCCATAATAATGGCGATATCGGTGTGGTGACCTTTACCCGTGAGCGACAGTGAACCATACACGTCGACGGCAACACGGGTAACGCTGTCCAGTAATCCTTTTTCGACCAGGTCATCGACGAACTGTTTACCCGCCTTCATAGGCCCTACGGTATGGGAAGATGAGGGACCAATCCCCACCTTAAACATGTCGAATAGACTAATCACGATAATACTCCTACAGGGCGACTGGGCTTTCCAGTAACGATGTTATAACTGCGCATAGTGTAAGAGGGAACGCGGCGATCGGCTTAACTATTCACATGAATTAAACTAATAGATAACCGCGGTTTTACTAATGTTGTGACTTGAGTTTCAAGTTGTCTATGGCGTGCGTAAAGATAAGTATAGTCAGGGCTTCACGCCAATTTGCAGCGCCAGCTCACGAATTATTCCGGCGGTCATTCCCCAGACGAAATAGTGTTCATACCAGGAAAGCCACACACGATGTGAATCGCCACGACGGTAGATATCGAGGGGATGGTAACGACCTAAATGCAGGGCTTGCGCCAACGGCATTTCAAACACCGCTGAAACCTCATCTTCACTGGCTCGATACGGTAAATTGGGAGGGATGATGCCCACCACCGGTGTGACCTGGAACCCGGTCACACTATCAACCGGCGGTAGTACGCCAATGACCTCAACGGATGAAGGCGGAATTGCCACTTCTTCCTGGGCTTCACGCAGTGCGGCGGCAATCAGCGAAGCATCGCTGCTGTCCACCGCGCCCCCAGGAAAGGCGACCTGCCCGGCATGTTTTCGCAAATGAACGGAGCGCTGGGTCAATAGCAACCCCGGCTGTGGGCGACGGACGATAGGGATCAGTACGGCGGCCTGGCGTTGGTTTAGCGCATCATGATTTACCTGCGGGCGCAGGAGTTGAAAACGTGATAAAAAATCATCAAGCGTCAGGCTGCTGTTTTCCACGTGTCAGTTCTCCAGTTGATGCAAAATACGATTCACTTTATCAAATGTTTCCTGATATTCCGCGTCTTCCTGACTGTCCGCTACAATGCCGCCGCCAGCTGAACAGTACAACTGCCCGCCGGTCGCTGTCAGGGTGCGAATGGTGATACTGGTATCCATATTGCCGCAAAAGCTCAGATAACCGATGCTGCCGCACCAGGCGTTGCGACGTTGTGGCTCCAGCTCATCAATAATTTCCATTGCCCGCACTTTTGGTGCGCCTGTAATGGAGCCACCAGGGAAGGCTGCACGTAATAGATCGGTCGCGTGCAGCGTCTGTGGCAAACGTGCGGTGATGGTACTGACCAGATGATGTACGGCCGGGAAGGGTTCAACCACAAACAGTTCCGGAACCTTAACCGAGCCTGGAACGGCGACGCGTCCGATATCGTTACGCATCAAATCGACGATCATCAGGTTTTCCGCCCGATCCTTTGGCGAATTTGCCAGCTTGTCGGCTTGCTGGCGATCGGCATCAGGATCGTCCAGTCTGGGTAGCGTGCCTTTGATGGGGCGCGTCTGGATATGCTGATTTTCCAGTTGGATAAAGCGCTCCGGTGACAGGCTGAGGATCGCCCCGTCTTCCAGGCGTATAAACGCACTGAATGGCGCGCGGTTGGCGCGATTGAGCTGCACAAACGCTTGCCATTCATCGCCCTGATACTGCGCCTGAAAACGTTGGGCCAGGTTGACCTGATAGCAGTCGCCGCTGTGCAGATAGTGCTGCACCTGACGAAACTTTTCGCCGTATTGCGCACGGCTCATATTCGAGCGCCATACCGACGTTAATGTAAAGGGCTCGCGTACCGGCGGCAGTTGATCTTCAAGCCAGGCCAGACGGGCATGTACATCGCTATGGCTAAGCAGTGATATAGTCTGTAGCTGGTGATCGACAATCAACGCCCAGTCATAGATACCGACGGCCATATCCGGCAGGGCGATATCGCATTCGGCGATATTCGGCAGCGATTCAAAGCGGCGGCCCAGATCGTAGCCAAACAGACCCAGTGCGCCGCCCTGGAACGGTAAGTCGGGATGATATTCAGGCTGAATAGCCAGGGCGGTTAGCGTTGAATGTAATACTGTCATCGGGTCATCAGGCGTGCGCAAAATGCCTTGCCTGTCCTTGACCACAGTCTCCTGAGCACGCGTGACCAGCGTCGCTAAGGGGTCGGCGACCAGAATATCAAAACGGTTATGCGGATGATCGGCATGACCTGAATGTAACAGCATCGCCCACGGATGCTGGCTTAAGGTCGAAAAATAGCGTTCAGCGGCGTCCTGACACCAGGGTAATGTGATTACTGCGGGAGATAACGTCTTCATCAGTCCTGACTCGTTGCTACTCTACTGGCTAACTGCCCGGTAGCATGAAATAATTAGCGCAGACAATTTAGCAGGAGTTAACAATGTTTGCAGGTTTACCTTCACTCAGTCATGAGCAGCAGCAAAAAGCAGTAGAGCGTATTCAGGAACTGATGTCGCAGGGGATGAGCAGCGGACAAGCGATTGCTCTGGTTGCTGAAGAGCTACGCGCCAGCCATACCGGTGAACGGATCGTGGCGCGTTTTGAAGATGAAGACGAGTAACGCTGCTTAAACCGCAGCGATAATCTTGATCTCGACTTTGTATTTCGGGTTCATCAACCCGGCCTGTACCGTACAACGTACCGGCGCGTGACCGGCAACGACCCACGCATCCCAGGCTTTATTCATTGCGGCAAAATCACTTTTGTCTGCCAGAAAAAGGGTGGCATCAAGGATTCGTGACTTGTTGCTACCCTGTTTTTCCAGCACTGCATCAATTTGTGCCAGCGTATTTGCAGTTTGTTCAAAGGCATCTGCATCCAGGTTCTCCGGTACGCCGGTGTAGTACAACGTGTTGTTATGGATAACCACGTCAGACCAACGTGCTTCGGCATCAATGCGCACAATCGTCATAAATCATTCCTTATTTACATTTTTCTTCATGGGCTTCAGATTGCGCCAAGACTGCCATAATGTTGCGCCCGCGTCACCTCTTCAACTGGCGAAAGACCCGCCGGCCTGACATAATCCCTGTTCAAATGAACAGGGGGCAGTGTGACGGACGATTTTGCAGCAGACGGTCAATTGGCTAAAGCGATACCGGGTTTTAAACCGCGTGAACCACAGCGACAGATGGCAATTGCTGTCAGCCATGCCATTGAAAAATCACAACCGCTTGTTGTAGAAGCCGGCACTGGCACAGGTAAAACATACGCTTATCTCGCCCCGGCGCTTCGCGCTGGCAAGAAAGTGATCGTGTCGACGGGATCTAAAGCGTTGCAGGATCAGCTCTACAGTCGCGATCTTCCCACCGTTGCCAAAGCACTGAAATTCACCGGTAAGCTGGCGTTGCTAAAAGGGCGCTCCAACTACCTGTGTCTGGAACGCCTCGAACAGCAGGCGCTGGCGGGGGGCGATCTGCCGGTACAAACGTTAAGCGATGTCATACTGCTGCGCTCATGGTCAAATCAAACGCTTGATGGGGATATCAGCACCTGTGTCAGCGTGGCGGAAGATTCACAGGCCTGGCCACTGGTGACCAGCACTAACGATAACTGCCTGGGTAGCGACTGCCCGCTGTATAAAGAGTGCTTCGTCGTCAAAGCCCGTAAAAAAGCAATGGATGCAGATGTGGTGGTGGTCAACCACCATCTGTTTCTCGCCGATATGGTGGTGAAAGAGAGTGGATTTGGTGAATTAATCCCCGAGGCAGATGTGATGATCTTCGATGAAGCCCATCAGCTACCGGATATCGCCAGCCAGTACTTTGGTCAATCACTCTCCAGCCGGCAACTACTCGACCTGGCGAAAGACATTACGATTGCGTATCGCACAGAATTGAAAGACACCCAGCAGCTACAAAAATGCGCTGATCGTCTGGCGCAAAGCGCGCAGGACTTTCGCTTACAGCTCGGCGAGCCCGGCTATCGCGGAAACCTACGAGAGCTGTTGGCTGACCAACGTGTGCAACGGGCGTTTCTACTTCTTGATGACACCCTGGAGCTGTGCTACGACGTGGCGAAATTGTCCCTCGGGCGCTCTGCGCTGCTGGATGCCGCGTTTGAGCGCGCCACGCTGTACCGTGCCCGATTAAAACGCCTGAAAGAGATCAATCAGCCAGGATTCAGTTACTGGTATGAATGTACGTCCCGGCATTTTACGCTCGCATTGACGCCGCTTACTGTGGCCGACAAATTCAAAGAAGTGATGGAACAAAAGCCGGGGTGCTGGATATTCACCTCCGCGACATTGTCGGTAAACGACGATCTTCACCATTTTACGGCGCGGTTAGGCATTGATGAAGCCGAGTCGATGCTGCTGCCGAGCCCCTTTGATTACACGCGTCAGGCACTGCTGTGCGTACCGCGCAATCTGCCGCAAACCAACCAGCCGGGCGCGGCGCGTCAACTGGCTGCTATGTTGCGCCCTATTATTGAAGCGAACAACGGGCGCTGCTTTATGCTGTGTACCTCGCATGCAATGATGCGCGATCTGGCAGAGCAATTCCGTGCCACCATGACGCTTCCCGTACTTTTACAGGGCGAAACCAGTAAAGGGCAACTGCTGCAACAGTTTGTCAGCGCAGGGAATGCCTTGCTGGTTGCCACCAGTAGTTTCTGGGAAGGGGTAGACGTGCGTGGTGATACGCTGTCGCTGGTGATTATCGATAAATTGCCATTTACTTCCCCGGACGATCCGCTGTTAAAAGCGCGGATGGAAGACTGCCGCCTGCGCGGTGGCGATCCTTTCGAAGAGGTTCAGCTCCCGGATGCGGTTATCACGCTGAAACAGGGGGTAGGGCGACTGATCCGTGATGCTGACGATCGCGGTGTGCTGGTGATTTGTGATAACCGCCTGGTGATGCGACCTTATGGCGCGACCTTCCTGGCAAGCCTTCCGCCTGCGCCACGCACGCGTGATATTGCGCGTGCAGTTCGCTTTCTTGCGATACCATCGGCTGAGTAATTTGTTACGGAGTGTGGTAAGATGCGCGCCAAATTTATTGATCTGATCACAAATACCCATGCGAATTCTGGCTATCGATACCGCCACAGAGGCGTGCTCTGTTGCCCTGTGGAATGACGGTACTATCAAGGCTCACTTCGAGCTTTGCCCACGAGAACATACCCAACGAATTTTGCCGATGGTCCAGGAGATCCTGGCCGCAGGCGATTTAACGCTCACCGATATTGATGCCCTGGCATTTGGTCGCGGCCCCGGCAGTTTCACTGGTGTACGCATCGGTATTGGTATCGCTCAGGGGCTGGCGCTAGGGGCGAATTTACCGATGATCGGGGTTTCTACTCTGATGACAATGGCACAGGGTGCCTGGCGTAAATCCGGTGCGATACGCGTGCTGGCAGCGATTGATGCTCGTATGGGTGAAGTTTACTGGGCTGAATACCAGCGTGATGATGATGGCATCTGGCACGGCGAAGAGACAGAAGCGGTGCTAACGCCGGAGCAGGTACACGATCGCCTGCTGCAGCTTTCTGGCGACTGGCTAACCGTTGGCACGGGCTGGCCAGCCTGGCCTGAACTCGGCAAAGACAGTGGTCTGACGCTGAACGATGGCGACGTATTGCTTCCAGCTGCAGAAGATATGCTGCCTGTCGCGACGCAAATGCTGGCATGCGGCAAGACCGTGGCTGTTGAACATGCTGAACCGGTTTATTTACGTAACACCGTGGCGTGGAAGAAACTTCCTGGTAAAGAATGAATCTTAGTAGTAAATCCCCCGGTTAATACGAACAGCCGCCGATGTGCAGTTGTCTGAACGTGCCGGGGCAGGCGCTAAGAAAAGGGAGTCGCAACATGGTGGTCCAAAAGCAGTTAATGAAAGGTGTACTGGCAGGCGTATTAGCGTTATCGCTAAGCGGCTGTGTCACCATCCCGGATGCGATTAAAGGTTCGAGCCCGACACCGCAGCAGGATCTGGTGCGAGTGATGAATGCGCCGCAGTTGTACGTCGGACAAGAAGCACGTTTTGGCGGTAAGGTGGTGGATATTCAAAACCAGCAGGGGAAATCCCGACTGGAGATCGCCACTATGCCGCTCGATAGCGGGGCACGACCGATTCTGGGCGAAGCGTCACGCGGGCGGATTTATGCCGATGTTAACGGCTTCCTAGACCCGGTAGATTTTCGTGGTCAACTGGTCACTGTAGTCGGACCCATTAGCGGAACAGTGGACGGAAAAATTGGTAGTACACCGTATAAGTTCATGCTGATGCAGGTAACTGGTTATAAACGCTGGCATATTACCCAGCAGATTGTGATGCCTCCGCAGCCGATTGACCCCTGGTTCTACGGTGCGCGTGGCTGGCCTTACGGTGGCTACGGCGGATGGGGATGGTACAATCCCGGCCCCGCACAGGTTCAGACGATAGTAACAGAGTAACTCTTTGTTTTAATGGTAAAAGAAACAGCGGCTCGTCCGCTGTTTCTGCATTAACGTGGATATAAGAAAAATAAATAGTGACGTGCTTCGCAACCTTGTCGTTGTGTAATAAACAAACTGGTACGCTGAGTTAATATTATGTTAACAGTTTGTTTATTGTCTGGGGTTGTGATGACGACGAATACGCATTTTAGAGGTGATGTATTGAAAAAGGTTTGGCTTAACCGTTATCCCGCAGGTGTTCCCGCGGAGATCAATCCTGACCGTTATCAATCCCTGGTGGAACTCTTCGAACACTCAGTAAGGCGCTATGCCGATCAGCCTGCGTTTATGAACATGGGGGAGGTGATGACCTTCCGCAAGCTCGAAGAGCGCAGTCGGGCATTTGCGGCTTATTTGCAACAAGGACTTGGACTGAAAAAGGGCGATCGCGTGGCACTGATGATGCCCAACCTGTTGCAATATCCTGTTGCACTGTTTGGGATTTTACGTGCCGGCATGATTGTGGTGAACGTTAACCCGCTGTACACGCCACGCGAGCTGGAGCATCAGCTCAACGATAGCGGTGCGTCGGCGATCGTCATCGTCTCTAACTTTGCTCACACGCTGGAGAAAGTGGTCGATAAGACCTCGGTTCAACACGTGATTCTGACGCGTATGGGCGATCAGTTGTCGACCGCGAAAGGGACGCTGGTTAACTTCGTCGTGAAGTATATCAAGCGTCTGGTGCCAAAATATCACCTGCCGGATGCCATCTCATTTCGCAGTGCGCTGCAAAACGGCTACCGCATGCAGTATGTAAAGCCGGAAGTCGTGTCTGAAGATTTGGCTTTTCTGCAGTATACCGGTGGTACCACCGGCGTGGCGAAAGGCGCAATGCTTACGCACCGTAACATGCTGGCTAACCTGGAGCAGGTTAATGCCACTTACGGGCCATTGCTGCATCCGGGTAAAGAGCTGGTGGTGACGGCGCTACCGCTGTATCACATTTTCGCGCTCACCATGAACTGCCTGCTGTTTATTGAACTGGGTGGGCAAAACCTGCTGATCACTAACCCGCGTGATATTCCGGGGCTGGTGAAAGAGCTGGCAAAATACCCGTTTACCGCGATGACCGGCGTCAATACGTTGTTTAACGCGTTGCTGAATAACAAAGAGTTCCAGCAACTGGACTTTTCGTCGTTGCACCTGTCTGCAGGGGGCGGAATGCCCGTTCAGCAGGCGGTGGCAGAACGCTGGGTGAAGCTGACCGGCCAATATCTGCTGGAAGGTTATGGTCTGACCGAGTGTGCTCCACTGGTAAGCGTTAACCCGCACGATATCGACTATCATAGCGGCAGTATCGGGTTACCGGTTCCGTCTACCGAGGTCAAACTGGTGGATGATGACGACAATGAGGTTCCGCCGGGAGAGCCGGGCGAACTGTGTGTTAAAGGACCGCAGGTGATGTTAGGCTACTGGCAGCGCCCGGATGCGACCGATGAAATTGTCAAAAATGGCTGGTTGCACACGGGCGATATCGCAGTAATGGACGACGAAGGCTTCCTGCGTATTGTCGATCGTAAGAAAGATATGATTCTGGTGTCGGGTTTTAACGTTTATCCGAACGAAATTGAAGACGTAGTCATGCAGCACCCTGGCGTTCAGGAAGTGGCCGCTGTCGGCGTACCGTCGGGCAGCAGCGGTGAGGCGGTAAAAATCTTTGTGGTGAAGAAGGATGCTTCGTTAACCGATGAAGCGCTGGTTACTTTTTGCCGTCGTCATCTAACAGGCTACAAAGTTCCGAAACTGGTGGAATTCCGTGATGAGTTGCCGAAATCTAACGTCGGTAAAATTTTGCGACGAGAATTACGTGACGAAGCCCGCAGCAAAGTGGACAATAAAGGCTGAGCGTTAAGACAGCCAGCAGAAAACGCCGGATAATCCGGCGTTTTTTTTGGCGAAAACCTAAGAGAGCACGATTTGAATTATCAAATGATCACTACGGACGACGCGTTAGCCACGCTGTGCGAAGCCGTCCGTGAATTTCCGGCGATAGCCCTGGATACAGAATTTGTTCGCACGCGTACCTACTACCCGCAGTTGGGGCTGATCCAGCTGTTTGATGGCAAACACGTTGCTCTGATTGACCCGCTAGGGATCACCGACTGGTCGCCGCTGCGCGATATCCTGCGTGACACTGCGATCACTAAATTTCTGCATGCCGGAAGTGAAGACCTGGAAGTGTTTCTCAACACGTTCGGTGAACTCCCGCAACCACTGATCGATACACAGATTCTGGCCGCCTTTTGTGGACGCCCGCTGTCGTGGGGCTTTGCTGCGATGGTGGAAGAATTCACCGGGGTGGCGCTGGATAAAAGTGAATCACGCACCGACTGGCTGGCCAGACCGCTGACTGAGCGGCAGTGCGAGTATGCGGCGGCAGATGTCTGGTATTTATTACCGATCACCACAAAACTGATGGCAGAAACGGATGCGTCCGGCTGGTTGCCCGCTGCGCTGGACGAATGTCGTTTGATGCAACAGCGTCGTCAGGAAATTCTGGCGCCTGAAGATGCGTGGCGAGAAATTACCAATGCCTGGCAGCTGCGTACCCGTCAGCTCGCTTGCCTGCAACTCCTGGCCGACTGGCGGTTACGCAAAGCGCGTGAGCGTGATCTGGCAGTGAACTTCGTGGTGCGCGAAGAACATCTGTGGGCGGTTGCCCGCTATATGCCGGGAAGTCTGGGAGAACTGGATAGCCTGGGCCTCTCAGGTAGTGAAATTCGCTTCCATGGCAAGACGCTGATTTCACTGGTCGAGAAAGCGCAGGCAATGCCGGAGGAAGCATTGCCGCAACCGTTGCTGAATCTGATGGATATGCCGGGTTATCGCAAGGCATTCAAAGCCATTAAAGCCCTGGTGGCCGACGTGAGTGCGGAGCAGAATCTTAGTGTGGAACTCCTTGCTTCGCGTCGTCAAATCAACCAGTTGCTAAACTGGCACTGGAAATTAAAGCCGCAGGCGTCCCTGCCGGAGCTGATTTCCGGTTGGCGTGGCGAACTGATGGCCGACCGCCTCAAGGCGCTGCTGCTGGACTATCCGCAGTAAGCGATCAGGCCGACCGGGTAGGCCATCGCTTATCCGGTCGGTAAAATTCTACAAATCTAGCACCAGGCGTTTGCCTTTGGCGCGTGAACAGCAGATAAGCATGCTCTGCTGGCTGGCTTTTTCGTCGTCGCTAAAGTATTGATCGCGGTGATCCGCTTCCCCTTCAAGAATCGCCGTCTCGCAGGTACCGCACACGCCTTCACGGCACAGACACTCGACTCTGGCAGCTTTGTTATTTTCGATAACCTGCAGAATAGTCATCTCTTGCGGAACGACAAACTCACGTCCGGAACGTGCCAGCACGAGGGTGAACGCATCACCGCTCTTATCCTCTACCGCAAATTGCTCAAAATGCAGCGTATTGTTATCCAGACCGTGGCGTGCGGCCTCGCTTCTTACGGCATCGTTAAGCACGGCCGGGCCGCAGGTATAAATGTGGGTGCCGGGTTCTACATCGGCAAGCAGACGTGCCAGGTCGAGGCGTGTGCCTTCGCTCGAAAGATGCAGATGAATCCGATCGGCCTGGTGGTGCTGTTTCAGTTCATCATGAAACGCGCAGTTTTCCGGGCTGGGTGAACAGTAATGTAGCTGCCACTCTGCCTGGGCATTTTCGAGTTCCGGGATCTGCGACAGGAAGGGCGTAATACCAATGCCACCAGCAATTAACAGATGCTTTTGCGCCTGCGGTTCGAGGGCGAAAAGATTATTGGGCGTGGAAATCGTCAGCGTATCGCCGGGTTTGACCTGCTGATGCAGGTATCGTGAACCGCCTTTGGAATTCTCCTCCAGGCGCACAGCAATTTGCCAGGTGCGGGTATCCAACGGTGAGCTCATCAACGAGTACGCGTTGCTATAGAGATTTTCGCCATCGCGCATTTGCACGATAATATGGCTGCCTCCCTGGAACGCAGGCAACAGATCGCCTGAGGCAGCCGTTAAGGTGAAGCGCTTTACATGCGCGGTAATCGTTTCAATCTGACTGACCTGAACTTCTCGCATTTGATATTCAGACATTGCGGCACTCCCTAAAAAATCTGTCCGGCGCGGGTTACCCGCCACGCCGGAATCTGTCGTTACAGCCCCTGGCAGAGATATTTCATTTCCAGGTAATCTTCGATACCGTGTTCGGAACCTTCTCGCCCCAACCCTGACTGCTTCACACCACCGAAAGGGGCGACTTCATTCGAGATCAGTCCGGTGTTTATACCGACCATGCCATACTCCAGTTGCTCAGAAACACGCCAGATGCGCGCGGCATCATTGCTGTAGAAGTAGGATGCCAGTCCATAAATGGTGTCATTTGCCTGGCGGATCACATCCTGTTCATCTTCAAACTTCACCAGCGCGGCGACCGGTCCGAATATCTCTTCCTGGAGCAACTGCGTGCCCGGCTGCACGTTACCGATGACGGTGGGCGTAAAATAGTGTCCTCCCAGCGCATGGCGCTGACCTCCGGTTAACAACGTGGCGCCCCGCGTCAACGCGTCATCGAGAAGCGACTGCACTTTGTCTACGGCAGCGGTATTGATTAGCGGACCGATTTGTACGCCGGGTTGCTCACCGTTGCCGACTTTCAGAGCGGCGACCCGAGCCACGAATTTCTCACAAAACGCGTCATAAACAGCCTGATGAATGTAAAAACGGTTCACGCAAACGCAGGTTTGTCCGGCATTGCGGAATTTAGCCACCAGCGCGCCTTCAACGGCTTTGTCGAGATCCGCGTCCTCAAATACGATAAACGGCGCGTTGCCGCCCAGCTCCAGTGAGACCTTTTTGATAGAATCGGAACACTGACGCATCAGTACGCGCCCTACCTCGGTAGAGCCGGTAAACGACAGTTTGCGTACGCGATCGTCAGCGGTGAACACTGCACCAATTTCGCGAGACTTTCCGGTCACGACATTGATAACACCCGCCGGAATACCGGCCTGACGTGCAAGTTCTGCCAGCGCCAGAGCGGTAAACGGTGTTTCGTTGGCCGGTTTTACTACCATCGTACAACCTGCGGCCAGCGCGGGGCCGGCTTTGCGGGTGATCATTGCCGCAGGGAAGTTCCATGGCGTAATTGCCGCGCAGACTCCGATACCCTGATGGATCACCATCAACCGCTTATCCGCCGTAGGCGAGGGGATTATCTCGCCATTAGTACGTTTAGCCTGCTCGGCAAACCACTCAATAAACGACGCGGCATAGACAATCTCTCCTTCAGCCTCAGCCAGCGGCTTGCCCTGCTCGGCGGTCATGATTTGCGCCAGCGCTGTTTTGTTGTCGAGAATTAAATGATGCCAGGCTTTAAGCAACGTAGAACGTTGGGCTGCGGTCATTGCCCGCCAGGCCGGTAGCGCCTGAGATGCGGTATCAATGGCGCGTTGCGCCTCCGATGTTCCCATGTTGGGAATCTGCCCCAGAACGGCCCCTGTTGCCGGGTTGCTGACCGACAACGTGTTACTGTCATCGGCATCACACCAGTGTCCGGCGATAAACGCCTGCTGGCGAAAAAGTGAAGTCTGAAAAACAGTCATAACGAACTCCTTCGCGGATTAATCCTTAAACACCTGAGCGACCAGATTATGGAAATGGGCAATGCCATGTTCGGAGATTCCGCTACCGCTGGTATCCGCCATAATGCGTCCCTGTCCACGATAGCCACGTGATTTCAGACCTTTTTGTACGCTCTCAACCAGGCGTAAATCCTCAGGGCGAAAGACATTGCGATACCATTCGATCAGCGCTTTTTGCTCTTCGGTCAGCTCTTCATTAGTGAAATAGATGTCGTAGTTTTGCAGTGTGGTTTCTGCATCCACCGGGAATTCATAAATAACGGTCATCATGCCTTTGATTGGCGTGACGTTGAGCATGGTGCACGGCCACAACCAGAAGCCGTGGAACGCAGCATCAACACCTTCTTCGAACTTAAACGACTGCTCAGAGGGTTTGGCAAAACCGTATTGCAGCGTCCAGTTGCCGTGCATGGTATGCCAGTAACGGTCAACCTGTACTGAGTCGGAAAAACCTGGATGGGCCGGACCGCAGTGGTAGCACTCCAGATAGTTATCAACGATATTTTTCCAGTTGGCCGGCGTGCGGGTAGTGAAACGCGCGGCGAGCTTTAGATCGTGCACGTCAGGGCAGGCCTCGACGACTTTGGCTGCCAGTCCCGGAAGCTGATCTTCAACGCTACCGGCGTTCGGGTCCATATTGATGAAGACAAAACCGGCATATTCTTCGAGTCGTACTGGTGTCAGATGAGCCTTCTCACTGTCAAAGTTAGCGACGTTTTCACAGTTACGGGCATGCGCCAGATTGCCATCAAGTTTGAACGCCCACGCGTGGTAGGGGCAGGTAATCACGTTTTTGGCTTTCCCTTCGCCGCTCAGCAGTTGATGACCACGATGCGGGCAGACATTGTAGAAAGCGCGCAGTACATTATCGCGACCACGTACCAGCACGATGTTCTCACCAATCACTTCACGTGTGACATAGTCATTTGGCTTCGCCAGTTCGCTGCTGTGGGCAACACAAATCCAGCTTTTGGCAAACACGTTCTCTTGCTCGTGTTCAAAAGCCTGCTGGTCGGTATAGAACCGTGCCGGGATAGTCCAGGCGTCCTGCGGATTGGCACAAAAATTTTGCGGCAGAATAAACTCAGGGCTCAGATTGCTCATTGGATTACCTTTAATTTGTGAGTAAGAGGTTTTTTACTGGCGTTTAATTGCCGCCTTTGAGTAGTGTCCCGGCCGGTGGCGTGACAGGCGCGTCGACCGGTGCTTCGGGAAGATGACTTTCAATTTGGTGAGCAGGAACATGGGCATAATCCTGCCGTACCCAGCGCAGAAAACCGCCGACCTTCACCAACAGGATGGCGAGGAAGGGAAGGGCGGTCAGAACCACCGTGGTCTTCATTGTTTCCAGAGACGCGCCGGTGAATAAAATAGATAATGGAATCAATGTGATGACTACACACCAGAACAGACGTAAGCCACGTTCAGGATCTTCTCCTTCCTGTAGGTTACGTGTGCTGGTGGCTGCCATGGTGTAGGCCACAGCATCCATATGCGAGGCAAGGAAAATAATCATGATGGCCAGATATGCGACCAGGAACAGCTTCCCGGCTGGCAATGACATCAGTACCTGCTGCACCGCCGTTTCGCCGCCCTGCGTTGCCATGATCTGCGGGATATCAATCACGCCATTGACAAACTGGTGGATAGAGTAGCTCTCCATCACCCCGAAGAAGAACCAACAGCCGACGGTACTGCCAAGGATTAATGCCCAGATAACTTCTTTGATTTTGCGCCCGCGAGAAACGCGCGTCACAAACATAGCGACGCCTGGGGTGTAGGAGATCCACCACAGCCAGTAGAACACTGTCCAGTTGCGGGTAAATTCACCGTTACCGAGCGGGTCGGTAAACAGGCTCATTTGCAAAAAGTTTTGTGTCGTCAGGCCGATAGCGTTGATGATGTTATTGGTGATGAACTCGGTTGGGCCAACAATCAGTACGACCAATGGCAGTAAAAATGCCCCCCAGCCCACCATCTTGCTCAGACGTTGCAGACCATTGTTGATGCCAATCCAGGAGCTAAGGCAGAAGATGCCGCCAGAGAACAGAATCACAAAGGCTTGCACTGTAAAGTTATCCGGTAAACCGGTAAGCGCTGATAAACCACGGGTGAAGGTTGCAGCGGTAACGACCAGGGAGATGGTTAACGCGCCGACGGTGGCGATCAGGAACATCAAATCGACCAGTCTTCCCCATACGCCCTGTGGATGAACGCCGGTGATTGCAGCAATTATCCCGGACAGGCTCAACCCTTTGTTTTTACGCACATGGAAATGGTAGGCCATGGTTAACGAGGCCAGTGTGTAGGTCGCCCACGCGCTGATCCCCCAATGGAAAAAGGAATAGGGCAGACTGAATTCCAGCGCTTTTTGTGAGTGTGGGGCGATGTTCAGACCCGGTGTTTGGTAGTAATAGGCCCATTCAGCAACACCCCAGTAGAGCGTGGAGGAGCCTAATCCAGCGCAAATAAACATAAACAGCCAGGAAAGCGTACTGTATTCTGCTTTACCTTCACCGAGGCGAATATTGCCGTATTTGCTGGTGGCCAGATAGACAACCAGCCCCATAGCCATGAGGACCAGGATCTGAACGGCAGAACCCAGCATGCGAGTGACACCGTTAAAAATGGTATTCGCTACTTGTGCAGACTGCTGAGGGAAGAGACTGAGTGTGGCGGCGATAAAAAGAATAGCCACCAGGCTGATGGCTATCAGTGGCACATCTTTTTTCTTTACGTTGCTCAACATGGATGATCTCCTGGGCATTGTCGCCCGCGTTTGGCATTAGCCTGTCGTTGTTATCATGCTGTAGGGTAAGATTTTGTCGCTTCATATTTAACAATTTTATTATTTGTTCTTTACATGAATTAAACAATTGCCTGATGCGTGAAGCAATAAAACACGGAACGGAAATAATAAAAAGTGAATTCACGCAGGTTATTTGACGTACAGAACACATAAAAAAACCGCGTCAGTGACGCGGCTCATATTTCGTGGTTTGACCTCTAACGCAGTGCCCGGCAGATAGCGTCACCTACCTGTTGAGTGCTGGCATTGCCTTTCATATCCGGCGTTTTAGGGCCGCTGGCAATAACCTGTTCAATCGCGGCCAGAATGCCATCGTGGGCGGCCTGATAATTCGCATCGCCGTTGCCAAGGAAATCCAGCATCATCGCGCCAGCCCAGATGGTGGCAATTGGGTTAGCAATATTCTTGCCGTAGATATCCGGGGCCGAACCGTGGACCGGTTCGAACAACGATGGGAAGGTCCGTTCCGGATTTAAGTTTGCTGAGGGTGCAATGCCAATCGTGCCAGTGCAGGCTGGCCCTAAATCGGACAGGATGTCGCCAAACAGGTTAGAGGCGACCACCACGTCAAAACGCTCCGGTTGCATGACAAAACGGGCGCACAGAATGTCGATATGCTGTTTATCCCAGCGGATTTCAGGGTACTGGGCAGCCATTGCTTCAACACGCTCATCCCAGTAAGGCATGCTAATGGCAAGGCCGTTTGATTTAGTGGCCGAGGTCAGTGTCTTACGCGGACGGCTCTGTGCCAGTTCAAACGCGTAACGCAAAATGCGATCAACGCCACGACGCGTGAAGACCGACTCCTGAATGACCACTTCATGTTCGGTACCCTCGCTTACGCGCCCCCCCAGTGAAGAATACTCGCCTTCGGTGTTTTCACGCACAACGTAGAAATCAATGTCGCCGGGTTTCTTACCCGCCAATGGGCAAGGAACACCAGGAAACAGACGTACCGGACGCAGGTTGACGTATTGATCGAACTCCCGACGAAACTTGAGTAACGAGCCCCATAGTGAGATGTGATCCGGTACAGTGTCCGGCCAGCCGACGGCACCAAAGTAGATAGCATCGAAGGATTTCAACTGTTCATGCCAGTCATCCGGCATCATCTTGCCGTGATGCGTATAGTACTCGCAACTGGCCCATTCCATTTGCTCAAAGCTGAGCGACAGGTCCCAGCGTTCGGCGGCTGCCTGTAACACATGAATGCCTTCAGGCAGGACTTCTTTACCAATGCCATCTCCGGGGATAGCGGCAATACGACAGGTTTTCTTCATAGCAGCTCTCACTTGTACGCCATCAAAATTGACTTTCCCCTTATCCTATAATTGACTGATTAATAGTTAATCCCTCCAACTGGTGAAACATAAAACACAGATCATGAATAATCTGCCGCTGTTAAATGATTTACGCGTCTTTATGCTGGTTGCCCGTCGTGCGGGTTTTGCCGCCGTTGCCGAGGAGCTGGGCGTTTCACCGGCTTTTATCAGCAAGCGTGTTGCGTTGCTGGAACAGACACTGAACGTAGTGCTGTTACACCGTACAACACGGCGCGTCACCATCACGGAGGAAGGGGAACGGATCTACGAATGGGCCCAGCGGATCCTGCAGGATGTGGATCAGATGATGGATGAGCTGTCTGATGTCCGGCAGATCCCGCAGGGGATGTTACGTATTATCAGCAGCTTTGGTTTTGGTCGCCGTGTCGTGGCTCCAGCGTTGTCAGCGCTGGCAAAAGAGTATCCTCAACTGGAGTTGCGGTTTGACGTTGAGGATCGGTTAGTCGATCTGGTTAATGAAGGTGTCGATCTTGATATTCGCATCGGGGATGACATTGCACCCAATTTGATCGCACGTAAGCTGGCGACCAATTATCGAATATTGTGCGCATCACCTGAGTTTGTGGCACAGCACGGTACACCGAAACAACTGAACGATCTGTCCACGTTGCCCTGCCTGGTGATTAAAGAGCGCGATCATCCATTTGGCATTTGGCAAATGCGTAACAAAGAGGGCGTGCACTCGATTAAGGTGACGGGGCCGCTCTCCTCCAATCATGGCGAAGTTGTTCACCAATGGTGTGTGGATGGTCAGGGGATTGCGCTACGTTCATGGTGGGATGTCTGCGATAACATCGCCAGTGGGCATCTGGTTCATATATTGCCTGACTATTATCAACCAGCAAATATTTGGGCTGTTTATGTGTCACGTCTGGCGACGTCGGCAAAAATCCGTATTACCGTGGAGTATTTACGTCGCTATTTTGCTGAGAACTACCCGAAGTTCAGTTTGGAATAAATGGGGGGCAGTCCGGACTATGATCAGAAATAAAAAAGGCAGAATAATCTGCCTTTTTTCAACCATGACTTATTTACAAAAGACGTTATTTAGACTCTTCTGCTTCAGGTAAAGTCACGTTAAGTTCAAGGATAGAAATATCGCCGTCTTTTTGTTCAAGCTGTACGGTGACCATTTCAGGATCAATTTGTACATACTTACAGATAACGTCGAGAATATCTTTCCTCAACTGCGGTAAATAATGCGGCTCGGCGTCGCTACGACGACGTTCCGCAACAATAATCTGCAGTCGCTCTTTAGCGATGTTCGCTGTGCTCTTTTTCCGCGAGAGAAAAAAATCCAGTAATGCCATAACTTATCCTCCGAACAGGCGTTTGAGGAAACCTTTCTTCTCTTCTTCAATGAAGCGGAAAGGACGTTCTTCTCCCAACAGACGGTCTACGGTATCAGCATAGGCTTTGCCGGCATCAGCATTGATGTCGAGAATAACCGGCTCACCCTGGTTAGACGCGCGCAGGACTGACTGATCTTCAGGAATCACGCCAACCAGCTTGATTCGCAGAATTTCCAGTACGTCTTCCATGCTTAGCATGTCACCTTTATTTACGCGGCCAGGGTTATAGCGCGTAAGCAGCAGATGCTCTTTAATCGGATCTTCGCCATTTTCAGCGCGACGAGATTTCGACGCCAGAATACCCAGAATACGGTCAGAGTCACGTACAGAAGACACTTCCGGGTTGGTGGTAATAATGGCTTCGTCGGCAAAATACAGGGCCATCAACGCACCGGTCTCAATACCTGCCGGAGAGTCACAGACGATGAAGTCAAAATCCATCGCTTTCAGATCGTCCAGAACTTTCGCGACGCCTTCACGGGTCAGCGCGTCTTTATCACGAGTCTGTGAGGCCGGAAGAATAAAGAGATTTTCGGTGCGTTTATCTTTGATCAACGCCTGATTTAACGACGCATCGCCCTGAATAACGTTGACGAAGTCATAAACGACGCGACGTTCACAACCCATAATTAAATCAAGGTTACGCAGGCCGATATCAAAATCAATAACGACAGTTTTCTTTCCCTTCTGGGCCAAACCTGTAGCGATGGCCGCGCTGGAGGTGGTTTTGCCAACGCCCCCTTTACCCGAAGTAACAACAATAATGCGTGCCATAGAAATTCCTTGTTAAAAAGGGATCAATTCAACGGTTGAACTGTCAAAGCGTTCTCTGCCAATTGCAGACGTGCCGCTTTGCCATAAAATTCTGCTGGGATTTTATCACTCAGCCAATAAACACCTGCGATAGACACCAGTTCTGCCGTCAGGTGGGTACAGAAAATTTGCGCTTCCCGATCGCCGCTTGCGCCCGCCAGAGCACGGCCTCTCATCATGCCATAAACGTGAATATTGCCATCAGCGATAAGCTCTGCGCCCGCACTGACGTGACTTGTAACAATCAGATCACATTGTGGAGCATAAATACGCTGACCGGAACGAACCGGTACATTTATTAATCGTGTTTTTGTGATGGGAGTAACGTTTTGTGGCGGTGCGGCAGGTGCCGGAGCTTCAACAGGTGCGGAACGAATGGCTTTTTCTTTACCTTCTGTCAGTAAAGGAAGCCCCATTTCGTCGATTTCTGCCTTAAGTTTTGCATCCTTGCATCCGCTAACACCAATAATGCGCAGACCCGTGGACGTAATGACTTTTTGCAGCGCCGACCAGTTCACCGGGCTTTCAAGGCCACTCACGTTGATCACCACGGGAGCATGTTTTAAAAATGCAGGTGCCTGCGCGATTTTGTCTTCCAACGCCTGACGAATAACCTCGGGTTCTGCTTCATGTAAGTGAACCACTGATAAGGTGAAGCTACTGCCTTTAAGCTCGATTGGCGTGTTTGACATCCTGGCCTTACTCAATTTGCTATTTATCATCCCCAGTGCGGGGTGATATTCCGAAGACTATAAGGCATGTTATAGTCAGTATTATATTGAGGCAAGCCACCATTCCGTGAATTCAGAGTAAAAGATATGTTTTGTGTGATCTACCGAAGCAGCAAACGTGACCAGACCTATTTATATGTCGAAAAAAAAGACGATTTCTCGCGTGTTCCTGAAGAACTGATGAAAGGATTTGGTCAGCCAAAGCTGGCAATGATTTTACCGCTTGATGGTCGTAAAAAACTGGTTAATGCCGATCTTGAAAAAGTAAAACAGGCACTAACCGAGCAGGGCTATTATTTACAAATACCACCGCCGCCTGAGGATTTACTTAAACAGCATTTATCTGCGGTAAAACAAAATACACCAGACGCTAAACGTTAAACTGCATCCTGCAGCAGCATGTCGCATCGATGCAGTACCTGAAATCTATGACTACGTTAGGGGAAAGTAATGTATCAACATCATAACTGGCATGGTGCTCTGCTGGATTACCCGGTGAGCAAAGTGGTTTGCGTAGGTAGCAATTATGCAAACCATATTAAAGAAATGGGGGGAACAACGCCGGAAGAGCCGGTGTTGTTTATTAAGCCTGAAACTGCGCTGTGCGATTTGCGCCAACCGTTGATCATCCCGGCGGATATGGGTTCCGTTCATCACGAAGTTGAACTGGCCGTGCTGATCGGCGCAAACCTGCGCCAGGCGACAGAAGAGCATGTACGCAAAGCCATTGCTGGCTATGGTGTGGCGCTGGACCTGACCCTGCGCGATATCCAGGGCAAAATGAAAAAAGCGGGTCAACCGTGGGAAAAAGCGAAGGGTTTTGACAACTCTTGCCCGCTGTCTGGGTTTATTCCGGTAGCGGAATTTAACGGTGATCCGCAGGATACTCAGCTCGGATTAACGGTGAACGGCGAAGTGCGCCAGCAGGGCACTACGGCGGATATGATCCATCATATTGTTCCATTGATTGCTTACATGAGCCGATTCTTCACGCTTAGAGCCGGTGATGTGGTACTGACCGGGACGCCAGCAGGCGTTGGGCCGTTACACAGCGGTGATGAGCTGGCTATCCGTTTCCATGGTCAGACACTAACCACCCGGGTGCTGTAATCTCTGCTTGCCGCCTATTTCGGGCGGCAAAACTTGCATCAACGTGCCAGACTGGTTATAAGGTGCAGCTTTAGTGAAATAGCGGATACCCTGATGAGCGACATACCTTTCTGGCAAAGTAAAACCCTTGATGAAATGACCGATGCCGAGTGGGAGTCATTATGTGATGGGTGCGGCCAATGTTGTCTGCATAAGCTTATGGATGAAGACACTGACGAAATCTACTTTACCAACGTCGCGTGTAAGCAGCTCAATATCAAAACCTGCCAGTGCCGTAATTATGAACGTCGATTCGAATACGAGCCCGATTGCATCAAACTCACGCGTGATAACCTGCCAACCTTTGAATGGTTGCCGATGACCTGCGCCTATCGTTTATTAGCGGAAGGGAAAGGGTTACCGGACTGGCACCCATTGCTGACGGGGTCAAAGGCGGCAATGCACGGTGAGCGTATTTCAGTACGCCATATCGCGGTGAAAGAATCAGAAGTGCGTGACTGGCAGGACCATATATTGAACAAACCTTCATGGGCGGACTAAGCCGCCCATCGATTAACAGGCGTTAAGGATTAAGACTTTTTCGCCTGATACATCTCATCACTATGGTTGTCATCTTCAACCCAGAAATTAATGTTGAATTGCGCATCGTCGCTTAATTCAACGCGATGCCAGTACTGCGGTGGGCTGGTCGCGAACTGTCCGGCATTAATGACCACTTTTACTTCAGGTTCTTTTGCGTCTTCATTGGCAAAGCCGTAATACGTTACAGTGCCTTCCATCACACAGAGTTGCCCAAAAACGCCCGCTGCTGTGTTGTGGTGAGAAAGCAGAGCGGCCGGGACATTGTCTTTCGTAAAGAAGGGAGTAGAGCGTTTAACTTTCCAGTTTGCCGGGATGCGTAAATGGGACATAAGACATCTCCTTTGTGGGGCATCTATAAGATATATTTAATATACATCTTATAGATGCCCGCAGGCAATGACATTATGGCAAAAAAAAACGCTCCCGAAGGAGCGTTCTGTTAGCGACCGAAGAGGTCACGTTTTTTCGGTTTAAAGGGCTGGGCAATCAGCACCAACACTGCAACGACCAGATAGGCGGCAAAAATCCCCAACAGCCACTGCGGCATCTCCAGGGTTAAAAATGACCACTGACGCTCAGCGCAGTCACCGGAAGCCATAAATACCTGCGGCAGCCATTTATCCAGCGGTAACCAACTCGGGAAGCGCGCGGCAAAATCACAGGTCATGAACGGTGACGGGTGAAGCTGAATCATCGTGTGTTCATACGCTAACTGAAGGCCGCGCCAGGCGCTGTAAATCCAGATAATCATCGCCACGTAGCGCAGCGGCGTTTTCGGGGCAATTGCGCCCACCAGACCAGCACCCATCACGCCAAATAATGCGCTACGTTCGTATATACACAACACGCAAGGTTTAAGCAGCATGACATGCTGGAACCACAAGGCAACAAGTTCCAACGCCAGGGCGGTGAGCGCCAGCAATAACCATGCTCCACGCCCACGGGAGCACTGGTTTAAAAATCGCAACATAATAATTTCCCTGCAACATGCGTAGAGACCGCAGTTTAAACCAATTCAATTTATGCGCCACTAGCGGCAATTGAAATATTGTGTAATCGGATAATTATCATGCAAAAAGTCAAACCGGGCAGTGATTTACCCGGTTTATTGTTATGAAAGTGTAGCTAACCAGCCTGTTTGCGTCATCCATTCGGTCACGGGGACCAGCGTGAACTCTACGCACAACAGACCTACCAGCGTCAGGACGATCGTGTACGGTAATGCCATCCACACCATACGGCCGTAGGAAAGACGAATCAGTGGTGCCAGTGCGGAGGTAAGCAGGAACAAGAATGCCGCCTGACCATTTGGCGTAGCCACGGAAGGCAGGTTGGTTCCGGTATTAATCGCCACCGCTAACAGTTCATATTGATTCAGGCTAATCGTCCCGTGCTCCAGCGCCGCTTTCGCTTCGTTGATGTAAATTGTGCCAACAAAGACGTTGTCTGAAATTGACGACAACAGGCCGTTGAAAAGATAGAACAGGGTCAGCTGTGCATGTTCAGAAGACTGCAAGACAAACTGAATAATCGGCGCAAAAAGCTGCTGATCGATAATCACCGCAACCACGGAAAAAAATACGGTAAGCAGCGCGGTGAAGGGCAGCGATTCGGTGAAGGCTTTACCAATAGCGTGTTCGTCAGTGACACCGGTTAACGACGTGGCCAGAATAATCACCGACAAGCCAATTAATCCGACTTCTGCCAGATGCAGCGCGAGGGCAACGACCAGCCATACGCCGATAACAGCCTGAATAATCAGCTTGATTTTATCCAGGCGGGTACGTTGTTGACGGCTTTCATCGTCAAACTGTTGCAGAACGCCACGGACAGCTTCCGGTAATGTTTCACCGTAGCCAAACCAACGTAACTTTTCAACCAGTAGGCAGGTGAGCAGACCGCAAATCAACACCGGAACGGTGACCGGCGACATGCGCAGGAAAAAATCACCAAAATGCCAGCCAGCCGCTTTGGCGATAATCAGGTTCTGCGGTTCGCCAACCATGGTCATCACACCGCCTAACGCGGTGCCGACTCCCGCGTGCATCATCAGGCTGCGCAGAAAACCACGGAACTGCTCAAGTACGGCTTTATTGTGCTGGTCGATATGGCTGTCATCCAGCAAATTGTTATCTTCCGGACGGGAAGAGGCGACGCGATGGTAGATGCCGTAAAAACCGACCGCCACGCTGATCACGACTGCGACCACGGTCAATGCGTCGAGGAACGCAGAAAGGAAGGCAGCGGCAACACAAAAGGCCAGCGACAGCAGCATCTTGGAGCGAATACTGAGCAGCAGTCGGGTAAAAATAAACAGCAGCAGTTGCTTCATAAAGTAGATGCCCGCCACCATAAACATCAGCAGCAAGAGCACTTCAAGGTTGGCGGCAACTTCTTCACGAACATGAGTGGCGCTGGTCATGCCGATGACGACAGCTTCGATGGCTAACAGCCCGCCTGGCAGCAGTGGATAACACTTAAGCGCCATTGCCAGCGTAAAAATGAATTCGGCCACCAGCAACCAACCCGCGATAAAGGGATTGATGAAAAAAATAAGCGGGTTAATGATTAAGAAGACGAGCAGTGCAAGTTTATACCAGTCCGGCGACTGGCCTAAAAAATTGCGCCACATAGCGCGGCCCCATGATAGCTCCATGGCAGTTTCCCTTACCTGTAAAAATGAAATCATGTTTTTATGTTTGACCGCAAAGCTTAGCGGCACGAGTGGATGCAGGCAAGTTCTTCACGTGGCTTATCGTAGCGACTGCGTATCAGCGTTATCTGGAAAATGAAGCCTTGATCCACTTTTTCTTCGTTGCGTCAGCTATCAGCTAAGAAACCCGTCTGGTATGATGTGTGTAACTATGTTTTGCTGTGTAATGGAATTATCACTATGGTCATTAAGGCGCAAAGCCCTGCTGGGTTCGCGGAAGAGTACATCATTGAGAGTATCTGGAATAACCGCTTCCCACCTGGCACTATTTTGCCCGCTGAACGTGAACTCTCCGAACTTATTGGAGTAACACGTACCACGTTACGCGAAGTATTGCAGCGTCTGGCGCGGGACGGCTGGTTGACCATTCAACACGGCAAACCGACGAAAGTGAATAACTTCTGGGAAACCTCCGGGCTGAATATCCTGGAAACGTTGGCGCGTCTCGATCACGAAAGCGTTCCGCAGTTGATTGATAACCTGCTGTCTGTGCGTACCAACATCTCGACGATCTTTATTCGCACCGCATTCCGCCAACATCCTGATAAAGCCCAGGACGTTTTGGCAACGGCGAATCAGGTTGCTGACCATGCTGACGCGTTTGCCGATCTGGACTACAACATTTTCCGCGGTCTGGCATTTGCGTCGGGCAATCCGATTTACGGTTTGATCCTCAACGGTATGAAAGGACTTTATACGCGTATTGGCCGTCATTACTTTGCCAACCCGGAAGCACGCGGCCTGGCGCTGAACTTCTACCGTAAGCTGTCAGAGCTGTGTGAGCAGGGCGCTCATGATTTGGTCTATGAAACGGTGCGCCGCTATGGTCACGACAGTGGTGAGATTTGGCACCGTATGCAGAAGAATTTGCCGGGCGATTTAGCTATTCAGGGACGTTAATCGCGAATCGCGCAATGCCGGATGGTGACGCCAAAGCGTCTTATCCGGCCTACAATGCGTCTACATCGTAGGCCGGATAAGGTGTATTACACCACCTCCGGCAATCAATTTTACAGGCCGTTCATCCTTGGCGGGCAACGCTCCAGCAGTTCAACGCTGCCATCTTCATTTTGCTGCTCCAGCATTACATCAAATCCCCACAGCCGATGAACATGCTTCAACACTTCTTTGCGTCCTTTATCCAACGGCGCGCGGTTATGTGGGATGTAACGCAAGGTCAGTGAACGGTCGCCGCGCAGATCAACATTCCAGATTTGAATATTCGGCTCAAGATTGCTCAGGTTATATTGCGATGACAGCCTGTTACGGATCTCGCGATACCCCTCCTCATTGTGAATCGCTGAAATTTCCAGGTAATTATGGCGGTCATCATCCAGCACCGTGAACAGGCGGAAATCGCGCATCACTTTTGGTGACAGGAACTGGCTGATAAAGCTCTCATCTTTAAAATCACGCATCGCGAAATGCAGCGTTTCCAGCCAGTCGGAACCCGCAATATTTGGGAACCAGTATTTGTCCTCCTCGGTGGGCGACTGACAAATACGTTTGATATCCTGGAACATAGCAAAACCCAGCGCATAAGGGTTTATCCCGCTATACCATGGACTGTTATACGGTGGCTGGAATACCACGTTGGTATGGCTATGCAGAAACTCCAGCATAAAGCGCTCGGTGACTTTGCCTTCATCATAAAGGTGATTGAGGATGGTGTAGTGCCAGAAGGTTGCCCATCCCTCGTTCATAACCTGAGTCTGTTTCTGGGGATAAAAATACTGGCTTACCTTACGCACAATACGCAGGACCTCTCGCTGCCAGGACTCAAGCAGTGGGGCGTTTTTCTCCATAAAATACAGCAGGTTTTCCTGCGGCTCAGAAGGATAACGCCGTGCGGTAGAGATGGTCTTCTCTTCCTCTTTCTTCGGCAACGTACGCCACAGCATATTCACCTGGCTTTGCAGATACTCTTCACGGCTTTTCTGCCGGGCCTTCTCTTCCTGTAGTGAGATTTTTTGCGGGCGTTTATAACGGTCAACGCCGTAATTCATCAGCGCATGGCAGGAGTCGAGGAGTTTCTCAACTTCATCAACACCGTAACGCTCTTCACACTGGGTAATATAGTTTCGCGCAAAGATCAGGTAATCGACGATGGAGCTGGCGTCTGTCCAACTGCGGAACAGGTAGTTATTCTTGAAGAAAGAGTTATGTCCATAGCAGGCATGCGCCATGACCAGTGCCTGCATGGTGATGGTGTTCTCTTCCATCAGGTACGCGATACACGGGTTGGAGTTAATAACAATCTCATAGGCCAGTCCTTGCTGACCATGTTTGTACAAGCGTTCGGTTTCAATAAACTTTTTACCAAACGACCAGTGCGGATAGTTGATTGGCATCCCTACGCTGGAATAGGCGTCCATCATTTGTTCAGAAGTGATCACCTCGATTTGGTGCGGGTAGGTATCCAGTTTGTAGAGTTTCGCCACGCGGTCTATCTCTGCCAGATAGACATCCAGCAGATCAAACGTCCAGTCGGGTCCATCGCTTAACCGTGTGCTGTCCTTGTTCATGGAATCAATCGTAGCCATTCGCGCACCCTCATTGTTGGCGGCACTCTCTGTCTGGAGTACCTCATTTCAAGCATAGATCATGGTGTTAAAAAGCGTGCTGCAGGAGAAATTTTTTCTTTGCGATTTCACGTTAGCGAAGCGTCGAAAAACGTCGAGGTAACAAAATTTTATGCTGGATAAAATTTACGCGCAGCAGGAGATGCCAAAGCAGAGACTTCCCTGCAATCACTGCTATGTGTGAGATACATCACCATAAAAAAGCCATATGTTGAATAATATTTTCAACTGAGTTATCAAGATGTAATTAGAAGATTGTTCTTTTACTGTTAACGGAGTGGCTATGCGAGTTGTCATACTGGGAAGTGGCGTCGTTGGCGTGACCAGCGCCTGGTATTTAAGTCAGGCTGGACACGATGTCACCGTCATCGATCGTGAGCCGGGTCCGGCACTGGAAACCAGTGCGGCGAATGCCGGGCAAATCTCTCCTGGTTATGCCGCGCCGTGGGCGGCGCCAGGCGTACCGCTAAAAGCGATAAAATGGATGTTTCAGCGCCACGCTCCGTTGGCTGTACGCCTCGACGGCACGCAGTTCCAACTGAAGTGGATGTGGCAAATGCTGCGCAACTGCGACACCAGCCACTACATGGAAAACAAAGGGCGCATGGTGCGTCTGGCGGAGTACAGCCGTGATTGTCTGAAGGCGCTGCGAGCCACCACGGGGATCGAGTATGAAGGTCGTCAGGGTGGTACGTTACAACTGTTTAGAACCGCTCAACAGTATGAGAACGCCACGCGTGATATTGCCGTGCTGGAAGATGCCGGTGTGCCGTACCAACTTCTGGAGGCAAATCGTCTGGCGGAAGTCGAACCTGCGCTGGCAGAGGTCGCGCACAAACTGACTGGGGGATTACGGTTGCCGAATGACGAAACCGGTGACTGTCAGCTGTTTACCCAGCGTCTGGCGAAAATGGCCGAGCAGGCGGGGGTAAAATTCCGTTTTAACACCCCCGTCGATAAGCTACTCAGCGAAGGCGAGCAAATCTATGGTGTCCAGTGTGGCGACGAAGTTATCAAAGCCGATGCCTATGTTATGGCCTTTGGCTCGTATTCCACAGCGATGCTCAAAGGAATCGTTGATATTCCGGTGTATCCGCTCAAAGGCTACTCATTAACCATACCGGTGGCAGAAGATGATGGTGCGCCGGTTTCCACTATTCTTGATGAAACCTACAAAATCGCTATTACCCGTTTTGATGAGCGAATTCGTGTTGGCGGTATGGCAGAAATTGTTGGTTTTAATACCGAGCTACTACAACCACGTCGTGAGACGCTGGAGATGGTGGTGCGCGATCTCTTTCCGCGCGGCGGTCATGTTGAACAAGCCACCTTCTGGACCGGGCTGCGTCCGATGACGCCAGACGGAACGCCAGTGGTGGGGCGTACCCGCTTTAAGAATCTGCTGCTCAATACGGGGCATGGCACACTGGGCTGGACGATGGCATGTGGATCGGGTCAGTTGCTGAGCGATATTCTCTCTGGTCGCACGCCAGCCATACCTTATGACGATCTGAGCGTGGCGCGTTACAGTCCGGGATTTACCCCGTCTCGCCCGCGGCATTTACATGGCGTACATAACTAATAAGGACGCGAGATGACCCGCCCGATACTGGCCAGCATTGACCTGCAGGCGTTGAAACAAAATCTGACCATTACGCGTCAGGCTGCGCCGGACTCCCGCGTCTGGTCGGTCGTAAAAGCCAATGCCTACGGACACGGTATAGAACGCGTTTGGACGGCACTGGGAACGACCGATGGTTTCGCTATGCTCAATCTCGAGGAGGCGATCACCCTGCGGGAGCGGGGATGGAAAGGACCGATTTTAATGCTGGAGGGGTTTTTCCATGCCGAAGACCTGACGGTGTATGACACATATCGTCTGACCACCTGTGTCCACAGTAACTGGCAGCTCAAAGCGTTGCAAAATGCCCGGCTGAACGCGCCGCTGGATATTTACCTGAAAGTGAATAGCGGCATGAACCGGCTGGGTTTCTTACCAGAGCGAGTAGCGACCGTCTGGCAACAGTTGCGGGCAATGCCTAACGTGGGTGAGATGACGCTAATGTCGCATTTTGCTGATGCTGAACATCCGGATGGCATCAAGGACGCGATGGCGCGTATTGCGCAGGCAACGGAAGGACTGGAGTGTAGACGTTCGCTGTCGAATTCTGCTGCGACGCTGTGGCACCCACAAGCGCATTATGACTGGGTTCGTCCGGGCATTATTCTGTACGGCGCGTCGCCGTCGGGACAATGGCGGGACATTGCCAACACCGGACTTAAGCCAGTGATGACGCTGAGCAGTGAGATTATCGGTGTGCAAACGCTGAAAGCGGGTGACCGGGTTGGTTACGGTGGCCGTTACACTGCCAGCGGTGATCAGCGCATTGGAATTGTGGCAACAGGCTATGCCGATGGTTATCCGCGCCATGCTCCGAGTGGGACACCTGTCCTGGTGGACGGTGTACGTACCGGGACGGTCGGCACGGTATCCATGGATATGCTGGCGGTTGACCTGACACCATGTCCACAGGCGGGGATAGGAACGCCTGTGGAACTGTGGGGCAAAGAGATTAAAATCGACGATGTGGCGACAGCGGCGGGCACGGTGGGCTATGAATTAATGTGCTCTCTGGCGCTGCGCGTACCGGTAGTGACGATGTAACTTTTGTAGAGTTGCCTGACGGCGCGCAGCTTTCAGGCCTACAGAAGCAGTACATTTGTAGGCCGGGTAAGGCGCAGCCGTCACCCGGCCAAAACAACTGCGTTATTCATCCTCATCTTCTGCCACGCGGACACCCACTTTCAGCACGGCATTATCTTCTTTCTCGGCTACCGTCCAGATCATACCGGCAAATTCTACCTGGTCACCGACAACCGGTGCAGCACCCAACAGTTGCTGAACAATTTCACCCAGCGTTTGCTGCTTATCACGATACTCGGTGCCATCTTCCAGACCATAAATCAGTGCCACATCGGCATATTTCGCGCTGGCTTCGAGAATAAAATCACCAAAGAAACGCTGGTCTAACGACACTGGCGGTGACTGACTGAACAGCTTGCCTAAGGCGGGCAGGTCGCGTTCGCGACCAATGACGCACAGCACATCGCCTTCACGCAGGCGGGTACTGCCTGATGGGTGAAACAGCACGTTGTCACGAAACAGTGCGGCAATACGCGTTTCCTCTGGCATATGCAAGTCACGCAATGCGGCCCCTACGCACCATTTATCGGCACTCAACTGGTAAACGAACTGCTCCCAGGGATTATCCGGGTGAATATCGAGACCAATACGTGAAACTGGCCAGCCAACAGGAGGTACCACGACTTTGGCTTTTTTAGCGGCCCACGACAGCGACGTCCCCTGGAACAGCAGCGAGATCAGTACCACAAAGAATGCGACGTTAAAGAACAAACGCGCATTTTCCAGACCCGCCATCATCGGGAAGACGGCAAGGATGATGGGTACCGCACCGCGTAAGCCAACCCAGCTAATGAAAATGCGCTCACGCAGATTGAAACCACGAAATGGCAGCAATCCGGCGAACACCGACAACGGACGCGCGAAGAAAATCATCCAGGCAGACAAAATAAGCGCCGGAATCGCGATCGGCAACAGGTCGGATGGCGTCACCAGCAATCCCAGCACCAGGAACATGGCAATTTGCGCCAGCCAGGCCAGACCGTCAAAGTTTTGCAGAATACCGAAGCGGTTGCGGATCGGGCGATTTCCCAGCAGGAAACCACACAGATAAACCGCCAGAATACCGCTGCCTTCAAGCGCGGTAGTCAGGGCAAAAATCAGGATCCCACCGCTTAAGGCCAGCAGCGGATACAGCCCGGCAGGCAGAGAAATACGGTTAATCATCTGCTGGAGCAGGTACCCACCGCCGAGACCGATAGCGATACCTAAGCCAAACTGCTGGATAATATGCACGGCGAACATCCAGCTTAAACCGGTCTCGTGGTTCTGGATCATTTCGATAAGCGTAATGGTCAGAAATACGGCCATTGGGTCATTACTACCTGACTCAATTTCCAGCGTCGAGCCCACACGTTCGTTAAGTCCTTTACCGCCGAGCAGGGAAAATACCGCCGCGGCATCGGTTGAGCCGACAATCGCGCCAATCAGCAGTCCTTCGATGAGATCCAGATGAAACAGCCATGCCGCCATCATGCCGGTTAAACCAGAGGTAATCAGCACGCCCACGGTCGCCAACGATAATGCCGGGCCTAGCGCAACACGAAAGGAGCTGGCCTGAGTGCGCATCCCGCCGTCAAGCAGGATCACGGCCAACGCCAGGTTACTGACCATGTAGGCAAAAGGGTAGTTATCAAAAGGAATGCCGCCAACACCGTCCACGCCCGCTAACATGCCAATAGCGAGGAAAATCACCAGAATCGGGATACCAAGACGTGATGAGAATGAACTTAGCAAGATACTGCAGGTGACGAGAACGGAACCCAAAATAAAAAGGCTAATGATTGCTGCGGCATCCAACGTTCGGTTACTCCTGAATTACGCTGTTTCGTATTAATAAACCCTAACATAATAACGACAGAAACAGCGTTTTACTTAGCCCTGAGGCAGGCTTTTTTTACGATTTAAGCACCGGATGACCGGAGATTGTGAGTTGACTGCCGTTTTTATCATTTTTCAGCACGGCTTTGGCCCCTAAAGGTAAGGTGACGGTGCGTTGTTCATGGCCAAAATCGAGGCCGCTTAACAGTGGAACCGATAATTTGGCACGCAAAAACGCGCAGACTGAATCAAGACTGTAACCGGCATCATAATCATTAGGCGCACTGCCGCTAAAACTGCCGAGAATGATGGCGTTCTGGCGGGCGAGGACCCCAGCATGATAAAGTTGTAGCAGCATGCGCTCGATGCGAAACGGGTGCTCGTTGATGTCTTCCAGCACCAGAATACCGTTCTCAATGGCGGGCATCCACGGCGTCCCCATCAGCGAAATGAGCATCGCCAGATTTCCGCCCCACAGCGTGCCTTCGGTAGCGCAATCCGGGCCATGCCCTTGCCAGTCGAGGGTAAATTCGGCATTGCGCAAAGCCTGCCAAAAATGGTGCTCGGTAAAGGCGTTCATTTCCTCGGCACCGAAGTTAGCTGCCAGCATCGGGCCACTAAACGAGATGACATGACTCTTCGCCAGCAGCCCGCATTGAATAGCCGTGAAATCGCTGTGACCACACAGCAGGAGTGGGCTCTGTTGCTGGCGAACGGCCAGCGCCCGCCAGTCAATATCTGCCAGCAAACGGCTCGCACCGTAGCCGCCGCGCACCGCCATCACAATAGTATCAGGCGTTTTTAGTTCAACGAGTGAATTCACATCCGCCAGACGCTCGGCTTCGGTACCGGCAAAACGCTGACAGCGGCGGGCGATGACGGCAGTGTTATCGACCTGATGACCGGCCTCAGTAAGACGCGCAAGCCCACGTAATGCAGCCTGCTGGTTGATACAGTAGCCCGACGGGGCAATTAAGTGAAACCGGGACATGGCATTTCCTTGCTACAACTAAAACCAAATGTATATCATGCCGCGTAGGTATGTCGTTGTCACCTCAGCGACAGGTTCCGGCTATAAGGATAGATGACGTGAAATTGAGATGGTTTGCTTTTTTGGTTGTAATACTTGCGGGCTGTAGTTCAAAACAGGATTACAAAAATCCGCCATGGAACGCAGAAGTTCCGGTTAAACGCGCGATGCAATGGATGCCTATCAGTGAAAAAGCCGGCGCGGCCTGGGGCGTTAGCCCACAATTGATTACGGCGATTATCGCTATTGAATCAGGGGGTAACCCCAATGCAGTCAGTAAATCTAATGCCATCGGTCTGATGCAGCTTAAAGCCTCCACCTCCGGGCGGGACGTTTATCGTCGCATGGGATGGAGCGGAGAGCCGTCGACCAGTGAGCTGAAAAATCCAGAGCGCAATATCTCTATGGGGGCGGCGTATCTGAGCATTCTTGAAACCGGTCCGCTGGCGGGAATTGAAGACCCACAGGTGATGCAATATGCGCTGGTGGTGTCATACGCGAACGGTGCCGGGGCGCTGCTGCGGACGTTCTCCTCTGACAGGAAAAAAGCCATCAGCAAAATCAACGATCTGAGCGCGGATGAGTTTTTTGAACATGTTGTCGATAACCATCCTGCGCCGCAGGCTCCACGTTATATCTGGAAGCTTCAGCGAGCGCTGGATGCGATGTAACGCGCGTGATATTACTCGCGTACTTTATTCGACTTTTCCCGAGCCTCGCGCTCAAGCGAAAAAATAATCCGCTGTAAATTCCGCTCCACCGCCGGGCCGACGTTGAGAAAACGAAAGCTCAGGCGGGGAGTGGTGATGGTTTCATTTTTCCCGTCGATCACTTTTCGCTCGGTAATTGAGATGAGCTGGGCATCAACGTGGTACACGCCCCATTGTTCCATATTCAGTTCAACCTGCGAGAAGCGCATACCTTCGACTAGCCCCTCCGGTGTAGCCCCTTCTAATAGCGCGCCCATGCCGCCAAGAGACAAATCGAATAAGCGAAAATGCAGGATACTGTTGTCCGGCATTTTCGCCTTGCAGTGATAGGGCGGGTGTAACGGTGCACCGATGCGGAAGTATTCCCGGCGCTGGACGAACCACAGCGAAGGTGGCAACGATGAGATAAAGGCTGGCAATCGTTGATACTCGCCTTTTGTCAGTTGCGGGAGGGTAAACTCCACCTTGGCACCCTGCGTTTCGGCGATAATTGAGATCTGGCTGGCGCGTTGCACGGCCTGGTTTTCATATTCCTGACTGCCAAAATCCATGATCAATTCGTCCGGGCTGACAGCAAGAATTTTGCTGATGAACTGACCTCCTGACCAGGAGATACGCAGTGGAACCTGCTGTGAATTTAAGTCCCGGAGTACCCCTAATACTGCGAGCGGGTTTTGCTTCAGGAACTGCTCATTGTAGTTACTCACACCTAATGACTCCTGGATACCTGGCTTATCGTTGGGTTATCGGCATCGCGAGACGGAACTTAATACAAATGGATGAAATTTTTTACCAAAGCCAATGAATTAAGTCTGAGTGCAAACAGCAGGTAGCGATGGCTTGCCTATACTTAACGTGCTGGCGCAGGAGTGTCTTGCGTGTGCGTTCACTGGAAAGAGGGCCTGAAAATGGGAATTATTGCCTGGATTATTTTTGGTCTGATTGCGGGGGTTATCGCCAAGCTGATTATGCCGGGGCGTGATGGCGGCGGGTTTATTCTGACCTGCATTCTCGGTATTGTCGGTGCTGTGGTCGGTGGGTGGCTGGCAACGATGTTTGGTATCGGCGGCGATGTCAGTGGGTTTAATCTCCACAGCTTCCTGGTGGCCGTGGTCGGCGCGATTGTAGTACTGGGTGTTTTCCGACTGGTACGACGAGATTAATCAAACGGCCCCCGAGCAGTAATGCCGTTCAGTTAAGCATGTCTGGTGAACATGTGATTCTTGCTCAGAGTTCCGTTCACCTTAGTTGTGTCATTTCTCTGAAGCGCAGATACCCGTGAACGTGCAAGGGAGGCTCACCGCCGCCTCCCTTGCATCCCCGGCTCCCGCCGGGAGCCGGGATTGTAAAGGGCGTGGCGGAGAACGCCCTTTACACGTTCACAGGAGCCGGCGTTTCAGAGAAGCGATGAACATGAGGTGAACGGAACCCTTTCTCTGAGAGTGCATATTCATAACTTCTACCCTCACAGGCGATACTTTCTGAAACTGAGGCGTTAACTGAACAGCATTACCCTGAACGGGGCCGTTTCTCTGTATCGCTAAGTCAGAACTGATACTCAACCCCGGCCCAGTAATTGCGACCTTCTTCGATAAACCCTTCGCTGTAGACGTACTGTGTATCAAACAGGTTGTTGACCGACGCGTTAACGCTAAAGCCATGTCCGATGGTGTAATCTGCCCGGAGGTGGGTAATGGCGAACCCGGCCGCTTTTTGTGAGCCATCAGAATTGCTATAGCTTGAAGAGCGGGCTTCTTCGGACAGCGTAATGCTGAGTGGGTCCCACGGTTTCAGCGTCATCCAGGCGGTCAGGGTTTGCGTTGGCAGGTCGGTAATCTTGCCGATATCGCTGCGTTTAACGTCAGCATGGATAAGACCGTAGCTCAGCCCCACATCCAGCATGTCAAAGACCTTACCTTTGATGCCTGCATCCAGGCCGGTGTAATCCACCCGACCACTGTTTTGGTTCTGAATCGTGTCGGCATCAATATTGTGGGACAGAATCGCATCGGTAATGCGGTTGTAATACACGCTGGCTTCGAATCCCCAGTTCTGGGTGAACGAACCGTTCCACGTGAGATCGACGCTACGGGCGCGTTCCGGTTTTAGCTGCGGGTTGACCAACGCAATCTGGTTATAAGCCGGTTTTGACGTGGTGTAGCGTTCTTTCAGCGTGGGAAAGCGCGTTCTGTCAGAGTAGGATAGCGCTAACGTGTCAGAATTTTCAAAGTGGTATTTGGTCATTACCTGCCAGTTAAAGGCGGACTGGTCGTTGTCATCATAATGGGTAACGCTGCCGTTTTTCTCGTGCTTCATCCCCTCTACGCTGTCACGCCAGTCGTAGCTGATACCTGCCACCACATCGACATTATCCGCAGCCGCCCATTGATATTCACTGGCGACAGACCAGGTACGATCTTCGTAGCGGTCATAAGCGGCATTCGGAGCCCCTTTTTCGCGATGAACATCGTCTTTCCAGTTCACGGCGAAAGAGAGCAGGTCGTTTTCCCGCATATCAGCGGAAAGCTGCAGACCTGCGCCGTCGCTATAGTCAGAATAATGGCTGTAGCTGCCTTTCTTATTTTTCAGATCGGCAAGGGAATTGTACATCATCAGCGTATTTTCAAAGGTGTCGCGATACAGGCGGCTTTTCAATGTAAAGCGATCGCCCAAATGCGTGGTGCCCTGATAGTAATAACTTTCTTTATCATATTGCGGCCATTGCCAATAACGCGATTTCTGGCTGCTGGTTCCGGCATACGGCGGGTTATCTTTTTCACCGTCCTGATTAATGTAGGTCAGAACATACTCATCATCGCCGCGTGGCGTGAACCCCAGTTTCACGATGCCGCGTTTATCATCGGCTGATGAGTTAATCATCTTGCCATTGCTGCCCGCTACCGGGTTATCAACACCATGAGGTAATCCGAGGAAATCCTGTTTTAGCTGGCTACCACTGAGCTGGATATAGCCGAGATCGTTGCTGGCACCGAACGACGCGTGCATATCATGGGCATTGTCTTTACTACGGCTCCAGCCCTGACGATACCCCAGAGAGCCCTCAATTGGCTTGGTGGGCTTTTTGGTCGTGATGTTGATAGCGCCGCCCATCTGGTTCGGCCCCTGTAGCAAAGATGAGTAGCCTTTAGAGACTTCGACAGAAGCGATATCGGATGTCAGAAAACGGCCTAAATCAAGGTTGCCATCGTAGGGGATGTACACCGGAACACCGTCGAAAAAGACCGGGACCTGACGGCTGTCAAAACCGCGGACCTTCACTTGTTGCTCATTACGGTTACCGGATTTTTGCAGCACGACGCCGGGAACGACGCTTAGCGCCTGCGCCACGTTTTGTTTATCCAGTTGCTGCATCGTTTCCTGGCCGAGAACCGTCGTGGTTGCGGCGGAGGCCGGACTAGACCAGACGGTCATGGTTTCGCTTTCCTGCCCAGCAAAAGCACCTTGCGCGAAAGCAAACGACAGGGCTGTGTAAAGACAACTTTTGTTGAAATTCATTATTTATAGTCCATTTATAAATGTTATATGCCACGTGCGTCCGGGCTCAGGCTAACTTTGATATCCGCCGGTGGGGCGTAGTAAGGCGCGGAGGTGATAAAGAGCCTGATGCCACAGTCGAGATAACTCGCCAGTGAGGCGAGGGTAATGCCGCCAGTCAGCGCCAGCGTGCAATGGGGGGCCAGAGAAGGAGCCTGGCGAGCGATGTCTGCTGCCTGCTCAGGGGTAAACTTATCGAGTTGCAGCACATCAGGGGCTGCATGTAGCGCGGCCAGTGCCTCATCGGGGGTATCGGCTTCGACCACAATCTTTTTTTCTGGCGCATGGGCGCGGAGTTGCGCGATTGCTGCAGCCCAGTCGTTCGGATCGGCAAGAAAGCGGCGATGATTCGCAAACAGCAGAACGGTTTCGGCGCACCCGCCCCGGTGGATAATGCCTCCGGCGGCAAGGATCGCCTGAGTCGCCAACAAACGCGTGCCGGGAATGGCTTTGCGGGTACAGGCAATCTGGCCATCCGGATAGCGTTGGCGTAGGATGCTCAGCATATTGTCGAGATAGCGTGAGACACCGCAACTCCACTCCAGCACGTTCTGTACCGCTTTCCAGCCCTGGTGTAGTGCCGCCGCGTTACCGTGTGCGCGCAGAAGTAACTGTCCGCTGTTCGCCCGTTCGCCATCTACCACAAGGTCGGTAACGGTCAAACCCAGTGATGTCAGCATTTGTCTGGCAACAGCGGTTCCGCTCACGCATCCGCCCTGGCGGTGATAAAAACTCATACTTCCTGGCTGTGCGCCGATACCCAACGCCCGGGTTGTTAAATCGCCGCCCTGAATATCCTCCAGCAGCAGCGCATCGACTTGTGCCTGTGAGACGTAGATCATTGCAGCGCCTCCCGCGGTACGCTGTCCCACCAGATAAGCGCCCAGTCGCGACTGGCGGGCGCGATGGTGCGGGGGTCCTGCTGATGGTACCAGTGCTCCAGCCGCTCAATTTCGTCTGTGCTCAGTTCCCCCATGCTCCAGCGCACGTTCTCCAGAAAACGTGTCCAGGTGCTGTTGTCCTGCTGGCAGTTTGGTCCACGGATAAAATCAACATGTGCGTGAATGCCCATCTGATACAAAACATTCAGTGCATAGATATAGTTGGGAAGCTCAATCACCTCGCGGCCCAACGCGCGCTGAATAGTGGGTGATACAAATGAGGAACTGACGAGATGGGTGGTGTAAACCCGTAACCGTGCCTGATTATTCAGTTTGGTCATGGCCTGGCGCATATCGGCAACCAGCGTCGAACGTGAGGCGACGGCAATATCACATTGGGGTAAGTCGTCCCAGTGCGCTTCCCATGCGCGCTGCACCCACTGTACGTGGCGTACGCCCATCTGTCCGGCACGGCGAGCGGCAACGCTCAACATTCCCTGGCTGTAGTCTACGCCGTAAACGATCGGCATTTTTTTGGCCAGCGCCAGCGCAACCGTTCCGGGGCCGCAACCCATATCAAACAGTGATTCAGCACCTTTCAGGTCAATCTTGCTCAATAACTGGAGCAGGTAGCTGTCGGTTAATGAGGCGCAATTCTCTGCCATTTTTTCCGCGCGTTTGTCCCAGTGCTCTGGTTTTTTCTCGGTTCGCTTCGCCAGAAGTAACTGTTTGCGGTACAGGTCGGCAAAATCAATGTCGTCAATGAGCATCGTGATTCCTTAATCGTGTGAGCCAAAGAGGTGATGGGCTATTTGTGAGGGGGTGACCCGATACAGGGTGGCCAGACGTTCAGCAGCCAGTTGGTGCTCAGGCCCCCCCTGAGACACCAGACCATCTGGCTCGACGCGCACCACGCTGTCGGCAATGGCGCGCGCATGCAACGGATGGTGGGTCGACATCAGCAGCGCCATGCCAGAATCTTTTAGCGTGACCAGTGTGTCGAGCAGTCGGATCTGGTGACCAAAATCGAGGCTGGAAGCGGGTTCATCCAGCAGTAAAAAACGTGGACGTTGTGCCAGCGCACGGGCAATCAACACCAGTTGGCGTTCACCACCGCTGAGTGTGTTCCAGCGCCGGGGCGCGAGATGCGGGATCGCCAGCACGTCCAGTTGTTCAAGGGCGATATCGCGCTCTTTGACGCCGGGAACGGCAAATGCCGCCATTTGCGGGGCCAGTCCCATCATCACCATGTCCAGAGCCGTGAAGGCAAACGCACCGTCATGTGCCTGAGGAACCCAGGCGATGGCGGCGGCGCGTTCACGGTCGCTGAGATGATTCACCGCGATACCATCAAGCGTAATGTGGCCAGCAAGCGGTTGAAGAACGCCAAGAATGGTACGCATCAGGGTGGTTTTCCCGCTGCCATTGGCGCCAATCAGGCAACAGATTGACCCTGGCGCGACGCTAAACGAGACATCGCGCAAGACAGGGTGTCGGGAATGGTAGCCGAGAGACGCATGTTGTACGGTCAGCAGCGTCATTGTCGGCCTCCCCGGAGCAGAAGCAACAGGAAGAAGGGGGCACCAATAAACGCGGTCAGGATCCCCAGCGGGATTTCCGTGCTGCTCAGGGTACGGGCAAGGGTATCTGTCAGCAGCAGTAAAATAGCGCCGATCCCCATTGAAACGGGCAGTAGCCGTTGGTGGTTGTTCCCACAAAGCAGTCTGCCTATGTGTGGCACCACCAGCCCAATCCAGCCAATAATTCCGGCAATCGCCACAGTACAGGCGGTGATAAGCGTGGCGCAGATAATCAGCCAGAGCCGTAGCCGGGATACGTTGATACCCAGAGAACGGGCTTCATCATCCGAGAGGGTGAGCAAATTCATGCGCCAGCGTAGCAGCAACAGCGGCACCAAACCGGCCACGATCAGCGGTGCGGACAACCACAGGTCATGGGCGGTGATGGTCGACAAACCACCGAGTAGCCAGAAGGTAATCGACGGTAGCTGGGTATACGGGTCAGCCAGCGTTTTGATGAGCGAAATCCCTGCACCGCACACCGTACCCAACGCAATGCCGACCAGTACAAGGGTGAGTACCGGATCGTGGCGTTTTACCCGCTGGGTGATGAGCCACACGCCCGCCACCACGAACAGGCCTCCGACAAATGCATACAGTTGAATAAACAGGATCGGTAAACCCAGCAGGATGGCGGTACAGGCCCCTAAACCCGCCCCGGCCGCCACGCCGAGAATATCCGGCGACACCAGTGGGTTACGGAACATACCCTGATAAGTGGTCCCTGCGCCCGCCAGTGCCGCGCCCAGCAGCAATGCAGCCAGAATGCGCGGCAATCGAATCTGCCAGAAGACGATTTTGTCCTGTGTAGGCACGCCTGGATGGCCAGCAATGAGGTTCATCACCTGCTGGGCATCCAGGCGGTATGCACCTGAAACCGTTGCGACGATGACGCACACGGCAATGGCCGCGATCATCAGGACACTCAGCGTTGTCATTCTCATCAGCGTGTCACCAGCTTCTGAAACTGTGCATCGCTTAATGAGGTGTGCCAGAACAACTCTGCGTAGCGTTGCATATCGGTCTTAAAGTGGGTTTCAATTTTGGGGTCAAGCCAGGCGTGCAGGCGACGTAATCCGAGTAACCGGTTGATGCCCGGCGGGGCGTCCAGCCAGCCAAACGGCAGTCCGCTGAGAAACAGAATACGTTGCTCAGCAACGGCTTTGACCCCTTGCCAGACGGGATCTTCTCGCAGGTACTGTGCGGTAACTGCATCCTGAACCAGAATAATATCGGGCTGCCAGCTCAACAGATTTTCCATGGATACCTGGGTCAATCCATGTCGTCCCGGGATTTGCGCGACATTGTGTAATCCCAGTAACTCTGGTGCCTCGGTATGCAGTGAACCCTGCAAACCGGTTTCCAGCCCTCTGGCACCGCGTGCGGCATAAAAGCGCAGTTTTGCTGCGGGGGAGTGCGAAAACGCATCTGCGTCATCAATAAACTGACGGGCAAGCGCGGCCTGTGCCGAGGCCCGTGTTGCCATACCCAGCGCGGCCCCTGCGGCTTGCAGTTGTGCCGGGGTTTGTCGGAGCTCGCCGTTAATCAGTAGCCACGGAACGTGCGTTTGCGCGTTGACCTGCCGGGCTTGGGAAAGCCAGGTTTCATCAGCATTGCCGCAGTCAACCACCAGATCGGGTTTCAGTGCTAACAAGGCCTCCAGTGACAGGGTGCTGGCGCGTCCAGCCAGTCTTCCCAACTTCGGTAACGCCAAAATGTCATGATGGAATGGCACTGCGGCCTGGTGAGAAAAATCAAAGGATGAAAAGCCCACCAGTTTTTCCGGTGCGACGGCCAGCAATAGCATATCGGCAGGTGCTCCGGCACTGACGACGCGCTGGATTGTGTCGGGTGATGGCGGCGAACCGACAGCGACGGTAAGCGGTGTTTGGGCAAGGGCCGGAAAATGGCGTAACAGCAGCGCAGATGCCACGAGCTGGGCAAACATCCTTCTTGTCAGTGGCATTATGTTGATCCTGAACAGTGATAAAATCGCTATATATTTACATATACAGCGAATAAAAACATGTTCAGAATCAATTTCACACGGATGAAAACAGGGGCTACCCCATAAGGGCTAGATGCAATGGATACACCTGAAATGGAGATTTATGGCACCAAAAAATCCGCGACCAGGCGCGGATTTAGAGGACGCTTAAGACACCCGAGAAGATTAGGACGTCGGTTGAGTCTGCTTTTTGGCCTCGGAAGGCGTGTTACTGGCGGGGGCGGGGCGCGTTGCCGGTACGCTGTCGCAGGGTTTATCTTTCGCACATATCAGGTCGAGCATTTTTAACGTTACGCCGTTGGTCCAGCCGAAACCATCCTGTAGCGGGTATTCGCCACCACCGCCACCGGTTCCTGTGCTGCTCACGTCATACTTCTCAACCAGTTTTTTCTCACGATCGTAAGTGTGTTGCACATTGGTGAGGAATCGCCAGGTGACATCCATGGCGACATCATTTTGGCCATAGTTCTGTAATCCCGATGCGGCGACCCACTGTAATGGGGCCCAGCCGTTAGGGGCATCCCACTGCTGGCCGCTTTTCACCGACGTGGTGGCGAGTCCGCCGGGTTGCAACAGATGCGCCTGAGTTGCTGCTGCCACCTTGCTGGCGCGATCTTTCGCTGCCGCATTCACAAATAAGGGGAACAGCGCGGCGGCAGTTAACTGATTACGGACTTTGTGGCTCTTCAGATCATAGTCGGCATACCAGCCTTCTTTGTCATTCCACAACCAGGTTTCAATCCCTTTTTGGCGGGCATTGGCAAAGCCCTCGTACTGCGCTGCTTTGGCATCGTCACCTGCGGCTTTGCTGGCGAGAGCGATCATTTTCTCCATCTTGTATAACAATGCATTGAGGTCGACAGGCACGATGCTGGTGGTGCGCAGGGTACTGAGCTGGTTGGGGTTATCCATCCAGCGCGAACTAAAGTCCCAGCCGGATGCGGCGGCTGAGCGCAGGTCGCGATAAATTTCAGTGGCAGGGCGGTTCGGGTTGCTTTTCGCGGTGGCAATATCTTCAACCCAGGATTCAGGTCTTGGCGTATCGCGGTCATCCCAGTAGCGGTTTAAAAGGGTGCCATCAGCCAGCTTGACCACCCGTTTATGCTGTTGACCGGGCTGAAGTGCTTCGCCTCCTTCCATCCAGTAGCTGTATTCTTTTTGCATCTGCGGGAGATATTTTTTCAGCGCGTCGTTACCGTCATGCTGCGCCAGCAGTTCAACCATAAAGGCAAAGAACGGCGGCTGCGAACGACTCAGGTAGTAGCTGCGGTTGCCGTTAGGAATGTGCCCCCACGAATCAATTTCATAAGCGAAGTTGGCCACCATATCAGAGACCTTGTCCCAGCGATCGCTCTCGGCCAGCCCCAGCATGGTAAAATAGCTATCCCAGTAATAAATCTCACGAAAACGTCCACCCGGCACTACATAGGGTTCTGGTAGCGGCAGCAGAGAGTCCCATTTTTCGACATCGGTGGTTGAGCGAGTGAGTACCGGCCACAGTCCGTCAATGTGCTCGCGGAGTGATTGCCCGGCCGGGGGTACGTATTTCTCACCCTCTTTTGGCAACGTGAAATTCACTTCCACAAAATGGCGTAAATCAAAGCCAGACTGATTTTTCTGCATCCGATAATCGGCAAGGATCATCAGCGGATCGCTGTTGGGCACTGCGTCGGCAAAGGTTTTCTGATCGGGAAATAGCTTTGCTGTCTGTACATCATTGAACAACGGACCAAGCAGAATATCAGGAGGAGAAGGCGTAGCGGCAGGTGAATCCTCAGCGTGCGCAGTAAAAGGGGCCAGAGCAAAAAAGGTGCTTGCGAGCGTCAGTTTTATCGCCACTGAGAGCAGGCCTGGGTGGCGAATGGCGGGCGTTATCATCGGTTAATCTCCTTAGCGGCGTGCCGAAGTTGCGGCATTTACCATGAGAAAACCTTAGTTCAGGATCGACCGTTGCGCGTGATCGGCCCCCCATTTTGCGAATAAACAGACATTTCCTGTCGGGGGAAGTGAAATAGCCCACCTTTTACAGATAAAGGGTGGGCTGTGGGTATCAGCCAGCGAGGATCACCCGATTTGCTATGCCGTCCAGAGTCAGAGCGTCACCCATCTTGATAGCATCGAGGGTTTCGCCTTGTTGGCATACCCAGCACAAGCCCATCTCGCGGGCGATAATCGCCGGGTGGGAGGCTTCACTACCGGCTCGCAGACAGATCCCTTTGATCGTGAGCGGGTCGAGTTGCAGCACGGTAGACGGATAGATGACATCGGCGACCAGGATGGTCGGTCGAATAAACGCGGGGATATGTGCACTTTCGCCGGATAAATGTTGCAGCGTACGGGACAGCAAATCCTCAATATCAATGTATCGCGCCTGTAAATAAGGATCATCGAGTTGCAGATACTGCTGACTCAGATCGCTCAGTACGTTATGCCAGGCATATGCTGCGCTACACTGTTCTTCGCGCATCAAATCACAGGCCATATCGAAAAGCTCAGGATCGTCGAGCAGCGTGTGATGACCAGAGAAAATGGCGGCGATATCAGCGGAATATTTCTCCTCTGCCAGCGCGGTTAAATCACTCAGGTCGTCGAGTGTGCGTTGAATGGCCGCTTTTAGCCGCTGCTGCTCGTCCTGCACATTCGTAGCGGGGCGATGAGTGACTTCCGGTGAGAACGGCGTATAGCAAAAGGCCGTACCCGTTGCCAGCGCAGGCACCGGTACTGAGATACTTTCAGTGCATGCTTCTTCGACGGACTCGCCAAAATTCTCAGCCGCCAGTTGTTTAAACGCAGCCAGCGCCGCGTCTGCCTGTTCACCTTTGGCAATCAGGCGCAGCGTGTCATTACAACGCACCTGCAGCAGCGCTATCTGATTCAGGCTGTCAGGGACGACGCACTTGCCGTTTTTTTCCAGCCACATGTCGGCATTAAAGCCAGACAATGTGGAGACCAGCCGTGATGCCGGGCGAACATGTATACCGTTGGGGTTTTTTACGGTCACGGCAATCGAATGGGCATCAGCGTCGGGTGACAATTCAGTTGGTGCGGTCTTCGCGACAGGCGACGAAGGTAAACCCAGTTGCTCACGCTTGGCGTCGAGGGCATTCATGGCATCATTGATGACCCGATCGATATCAGCGCCCGCCGCAGCACTGACGGTTGCCGCCAGCGTACCTTCAACCAGCGGGGCTGCGCACAGACGCACCTTGGCGGCGATTGTCGGGTCGAGCAGATCCAACGCGGTTTCTGCACTCAGTAACGCGCTGCCAATATCCATCATCACCAGCACGTGATCTGTGTCTGCCACTGACTCAATGGCCTCCATCACTTTGATGGGGTCGGTGCCAATGGGGTTCTCAGGATCGTCAATGCCTGCGGCAATAGCGAGCTTACAACCATCACCCATTAACATCTGTCGGGCTAACGCACCGACGCCTTCGCCCAGTTGGGCGCTGTGAGACACAATAACCAGGTTTACCATCGTTTTATCCTTACTCTCTGGAAGCCTGCGCCAACATTTGCATCATAAACATAACGGACGTTGCGCCGGGGTCCTGATGCCCAATGCTGCGCTCACCAAGGTAGCTGGCACGGCCTTTGCGCGCCTGCATCGTGATGGTACTTTGCGCTGCGGCTTCTGCCTGGACACTTGCCGCCTCCAGAGCAGCCTGTATGCTTAGCTTTTGCTCGCTGGACTGGCGCAAAGATTCGACGACGGGCACCCAAACGTCGCACATGGTTTTGTCACCCGGTTCGGCTTTTCCGCGGCTAATGACCCCTTCCGCGCCATCACGCATCATCTGATACAACTCGTCAACCGTCAGGCTTTGATGGGCCTGAGTGACCTGCGCGGCGCGGATGAAAAAGGTGCCGAACAGCGGGCCACTGGCACCACCGACGCTTGAGAGCAGTACCATCCCGGTATTTTTCAAAATAAAGCCGATGTCTTTATCCGCAATGGACGGGAGCTTTTCGACCACTTTACTGAAGCCGCGGTGCATATTCAGACCGTGGTCGGCATCGCCGATTTCCCGGTCAAGGCCGGTAAGAAAATCGCTTTCGGTGGTGAATATTTCGCCGCAGCGATAGAGCCAGTTAACAATTTGTGTTCTGGTGAGGGACATCATGAATCTCCTTATTTACCCCAGTTGAGTGCAGGGGTGTGAACCGGTGCATCCCATAAGCTCAGCGTTTCGTCATCCACTTGTAGCAGGGTGATTGAGAAACCGGTCATATCCAGAGAGGTGCAGTAAGAGCCAATCAGGTTACGCTCGATGACAATACCGACATCCTGACAACGGCTTTCAAGGCGGTTATACACGCCGAAGAGTTCAGACAGCGGTGTCGCACCGAGATTATTGACCAGCGCAATCACGCGATCGCCGCTCTGTAGCGCGCGTTTGCTTTCTTTCCCTTCCTGCCATGCGCCCTGAAGGTGATCCCAGTGACGCAGCGTACGACTGTAGTTGCCGTTTTCCAGCAGGGTGTCAAACATTTCATCCACCGTTTGATCAAGCGAAGAGAATGGACGGCGGTCAATGCCGGGTTCGCCGTGGATACCGACGCCAAACTCCATTTCGTTGTCCTGCAGGGTGAATGACGGTTGACCGGCCGCCGGCACGGTACACGCACCAATGGCAATCCCGATGGAATGACCCTGGTTGTTCAACTTGCGTCCCAGCGCTGCGCAGGCATCCAGTGAGTCACCACGTTCTGCGGCCGCACCGACCAGTTTTTCAATCAATACCGTATTTGCCACACCGCGGCGACCGGCGGTGTACAGACTGTCTTTTACCGCCACGTCATCATCCACGACCATCGTGGTGACTTTGACGCCGCTTTCATGCAGCAGCTCGGTTGCCGTTTCGAAGTTAAGAATGTCGCCGGTGTAATTTTTGATTATCAGCAGTACACCTTCGCCGCCGTCAATTTGCATGGCGCATTCAAACATTTTATCCGGCGTTGGCGAGGTGAAAATTTCACCCGGACAGGCACCGGAGAGCATACCCTGGCCAATGTAACCGCAGTGCATTGGTTCATGGCCGCTACCGCCACCGGAAAGCAGCGCCACTTTGCCCATCACTGGCGCATCCGCGCGAGTGACATACACCGGGTCCTGATGCAGTGCCAGAGAAGGGTAGGCTTTTGCCAGCCCGGCGAGTTGTTCGTTCAGTACGTCTTCAACACGGTTGATCAATTTTTTCATTGTTTATGCTCCGCAGACAGTCCTGAGATGGCTGCACATTCAGGCAGACATCTGATGTAGGGTATCGGTTTGTACAGCGCCACGGCGACCTCTCGCTGCCGATAAGGTAATTTTGCACACGGGTAGTCAAAAGAAAATTGATGTGATTGGCGTTTCAATACGGAACATTAGCATCTGGTGATGTTCCGTATTGAAACGTATTGGTGCATAAAACAGCGGAAGTGAGAGATGCGGCAAGGTTTATGCTAACGGCATCGTGAATAAAACGTTATTCCTTACTCTTCTTTGCCATTAAAATCGAAAAACCAGAACAAGATAAAACCAATAAAACCAAAAATGAGCAGAATAGCCAGGGTATAGACTTCATATCGTGCGGCATCTGCAGCAATAGCCTGTAATTTGTCCATTGCCGGGGCTGGCTGCTCTTTGAATAGCATGAGTTGCCATTCATAAAGGTTTGTTGTTTTTATCTCTTTAATCGGTTCCCAAATATGGTTAGCCGCCGCGCCGAGTGCTAAAGCGGAAAACAGGGCGCCGTAAATACGTTGACGTTTTTCCTGACGCTGACTAATCGCCTGGCGCATGAGCTGATCCAATTGCTCTATCTGCGCCATGAGCTCCTGGCGTTGCTCAGACAATCCCCACTGCCGCGAGAGATCGTCACTCAGCTGGTTATGTAGGGCATCGTTGCCGACTAAAGCACCTTTATTCATGGCTTTTAGCGCCCGGGCCTTGGTTTCCAGCATCATTTCGGACCAGTCAGATAGACGACGAATTTTTCCCTTTCGGTTGTGCATTTGCTGCGATTCGAGCAGATCCTTGAGCCACTGTTCAATCTGTTGGCCAGAGTTCGCCAGAAAATCTTCATACTCATGGCTGACATCCGCGACTGAAATGGCCGCTTTAATCAGTATCGCCAGATGTTTATCCTCTTCTTCGCGACAGAAGAATGTGACGCCATGACGGTGAGCGACGACCAGAATATTGCTGTACCACTGGCAGTGGTACTCGCTGGCGGGAGGCAGATCCGCAGGACTCCGGACGACGCGCGTGCTATCGCTCTGTGCTGCCAGCCAGGCATGGAAGGTGGGGGTATCGATCATACGCATCAGCGGGACGATCGTAATATCACCGCCCTCCGGGATGCGATGCTGATAGACACGAATGCATTTACCCTTTGTGCGGCAATCCAGTTCGGGTAAAGCTATTGGCACAATGGCGTTATCAAGGTAACGGGTAAAATAATTTTCCCAGATTGCGGGCAAAACGTCTTGTTGCCAGGTCAGTTTCGAGCCGGGTTCTCCGGGCGCAAGCTGCTTCGGTGCCGCAATGAGCGTCATTCTGCCTTGATCGTCGTACCAGGGTTGGTTCGGTGCTCCAGGGATTAATTTATCGCTTCCGGCCAGGCGATAGCTTTCGAGAAAACGCGGCGTATCGTGCGGGCGTAACCCTTGCCAGGCCGCATCTTCACGTTGTTCCAGAGCGGACCACAGGGCATCAAGGCGCGTCCCCTGAATGGGGTTGAGTGAAATAACGATATCATTGCCCGTGCCCACTTCTCGCGGGCGATAAATGGCCAGCAACCCAAATCCATTGTGCGTCCAACTGCGTTCTTTGTCGCAGCGGGCGAGAATTTTCAGCATCCCGGAAGGGAGCGTTTCGGTGATAAACAGTGCATCAACCACCGTTTGCCGCCGGCCTGTGCCGAGGTCCAGCAGGAGTTGGCAGGTCACCGAACGCTTGATAACGTGTTGGTAAATCTGTTGCTCATACGCCAGACTTGCGACCGCACTTGCATAACATTGCGTGTGCATGGGCATAATGCCTGCGGTGGGGTCTGGGTTGGCTATTATCATATCGCTCAACAGGCGCAGGCAGGCCAACATGTTGTGGCGAACAACGGCAGTATCATCCATGGATTGTTCGCACAGGCTGCTATGCGCGAGTGCGGATAACAAGCACGCGGCAGAACGCGTCGTATCATCACCGTCCAGGTAAATACCGCTTTCCCATGCGGTGACGTATTCCAGCCACGGATGTGTTGATAGCGACAGCGAACCAGCGGCATCGAGATGGTTCAAAAACAGCAATAGCGTAAAACAGGTATCCAGAGAGAAATCTTCGATAACGATTCGTTGTATTCCCTGGACACTTGAGAGTTTGCTGCGCCATATAGTCCATTGACGATCGTCGGCATTTGCCACCAGTTCACTCACCGAATTGTAGTGACCTGCACGGTATCCTTTGTTATTGAGCGCGACACCCTTATGGCTTTCCGTATCATTGCCGTCGCCCAATCCGATCAGCAGGCTGCCTGCCGGTGCATCACGCTGCGACGGATTTAACTCGAAAGTAAACTGCGGCCATGCATTGTTGAATGCGAACATATAATTCTCTGTCGATGAATGTGTTGGTGTATCGCTCATTATTTGACTACGTTATAAATGACCCGTTGTGAGCGACTCCAGTTATCGTCAATCGCAATATTGGGTTCATGGTTTTCTTGTTTTACGCAGTAGTTCTTAACCAGGCTTTTTAACTCTGCCCCGTTGAGCGTGCCGAACATCAGACGCGTATTCAGTTCTTTCAATAACACATCGTGGAGTGAATAGGTGGTAGGTCTTTGCAGTGAAAACTGCGCCGCGTCAGCCAGTAAGTCACGCGCATTATCGGCCATCAAACGGCGTTCACAGCGACCCGCAGGTTCATTTTTGGCCATTTCTTCATCGTAAGCTTTCTTCTGGGCTTTCTCAAAATTAAGCGCGCTGTCCAGTTCTGCTTTAATACCCTGAACATCCTTGGCAGAAGAACAGAATGTTTTTAAATAACGAATCTGTATGGGGGTCAGCGTGCCATTGTTGTGGTTCGCATGCTGACGTAATTTACCGGCCATTCTGAGACAACCGTTTTTTTCATCCATCAACGATGCTGATTGTAATAGGGCATTCAACGTTTCCTGGCGATCTTCCTGTAATGCGGCTTCGGCATAATACAGTTTCCAGCGCATGCCTCCGGCAAGAAACAAATTGACAACCTGGGTGTCACCGCGGTCGATAGCGGCGCGAAGATTTTTTTCATCCCAGGCAATGCCGATATTCGCCAGTTCTTTACGCGGATCGTTACTGGTTTCTTTTTTCGCACCGGCAACCGTTTTACCCACTTCCCCGAGATCGCTACGGATGGACTCCGTATTCACCAGCGTCTTGGTTGAAGTTCCAAAAGTCAGTACCGAGCCAACAATAAGGACGGCGATACCGCCCAGCACCCAGACTACATACTTGCGAATGATGCCCGTTTCAATTTTGATTTTACCAATATCCTGAGCCTGAGCCGCCAGGTCATCCTTTATTCCCTGAACGTCGCCGCCGAGATCTTCAATCTTTTGGCTGGTCCGTTCGAAATAGCGAGCAACCTCAGCATTGCTGTCATCAAAAAAGCGATCAGGGTTAACTTTTACGCGGCCTTCATCGAAGGCCTCCTGTACCGGCTCAGTAATTTCTCGGTAATAGTAATTCACCAATGTTGTTTGGACGGAGGTTACCCGCTTATGATGTGCAAGACGGTTGCGAATTACGCGAATATCGTCAAGAAAGGTGTTCAGTGTTGTACGTTTATCGTTAACAAAGCTGAGCAACGGGGTATATTGATAAAGCGGAGAATAGTGGATGGGATATTCGTTTTTATCAATAAACAGTGAGGCGAGTTCACTGAAAAGGGTCCCACTCAATACGTCATCACGATCGGCAACGTTCAGCCATTTTTTCACACGTTCCTGACCAAATAATTTGTTTAGGTGCTCAAGTAGGGCTTGTTGGTTATTGTACGCTTCATTAATTAAACTACGAATGGTCAACTCTAATGCCCGTACCTGCTGCAAACTACGTAACTGCTTTTCTTCGCCTTCGTTATGCAGCGTCGTTGAATAAGTTAATTGAGGTTGTTTTTCTCGCAAATATTCGAGCTGCCACAAAAGACGCAACGCGGCAATGGTCAGATTTCTGTCCGCGGGCTGGCCATCTGTATTTCTGACGAGCCATTTTTTCAAGGTTCTAAGTGCCGCAAGAAAGCTCGCCATTTCCTGCTCGTTATAGTTAAATCGAGCCGCTACACTGTTCCAGTTGCCCAATTTCTCTCGGGCTTTATCAAGTGAATAATAAAACGTATCAGGCGAGAGCTGCGTGGGGACTGGCATACCCAGCAGGGATAAGATTTGTGGAAATGCGCTGTCGAAAAGAGACAGGCAACGAGTAAAATCGTTGTGCTCAGAAGCAGATGAATGATCGACCATTATATTCTCACGTGGTTATTCGCTGAGTTTTCCCGGCCCGATCTAATCGCACTGTGTCAGGCAACTTTCCCTGCAGCCAGAATGCCATAATTCGACGATTATTCGGGATTTTTAATCAGTTCGTCAATATATATGCGGGGCGTAATATTGGTAGTAGACATTGCGGCCAATAATGCATCGCTATGCGTTCTTAACGCAAATTATGGTTGCTGCGACGGAATTTAATGTTTATTGGCTAACAAAATACGCAGATATTGGGTAAGTAAAACGCAGAAAGCGGGGCGGGTGAATCAGGCGACTACACGCCAATAATGCCACAAATAATGCCGCATTATTGGCGTAACTCACGACTGGCGTTTATCGTCGGTCAAAAACGTTGGCGTATTGGCCTTCGTATTATCCCGGATAAATACCACGGTCTTTACGTGCCAGCAGGATACGCTCGCAGGCCACAATATAGGCGGCAGTGCGCAATGAGCAGGATTTCTCCGCCGCTTTCTCCCACACATGAACCATCGCATCGGTCATGATTTTATCCATGCGATTGTTGATCTCTTCTTCGCTCCAGAAGAAGCTGGCCATGTCCTGAACCCATTCGAAGTAGCTGACGGTGACGCCGCCTGCGTTACATACGACGTCAGGAACCACGATGATACCGCGGCTTGCCAGCATATCATCGGCATCCGGGTAAGTTGGGCCGTTAGCGCCCTCAAGCACCAGTTTGCAGGTCAGTATTTCTGCACGTTGACGGGTAATCTGTCCTTCCAGTGCGGCAGGGATCAGGATATCCATCTCCACGCTCCAGAAGGCTTCGCTGGCGATAGTTTCCGCCCCAGGGAAACCGGCAATCTGTTTGTGCTCCAACTGCCAGGCGGTCAACGCGGTCATGTCGATCCCGGTGGTGTTAAACAGGGTGGCAGTATGATCCTGAATGGCAACGACGCGTGCGCCAGCACTGGCGAACAGGCGAGCCGCTTCACTGCCGACATTACCAAAGCCTTGTACCGCTACGCGCGCACCTTCAACGTCGATGTTGGCACGACGAGCCACTTCCAGACCGCTGACAAATACGCCACGACCCGTTGCTTTATCACGACCCAACGAACCGCCAAGGTGGATAGGTTTACCGGTGACCACGCTGGTTACGGTGGTGCCGTGGTTCATGGAGTAGGTATCCATCATCCATGCCATCACTTTGCCGTTAGTGCCGACATCTGGCGCAGGAATATCTTTTTGCGGCCCAATGATAATGCCGATTTCGCTGGTATAGCGACGGGTCAAACGCTCCAGTTCACCTTCAGACAGCGAGAATGGGTCGACGCGAACGCCACCTTTGGCACCGCCGTACGGCAGGTTCAGTGCGGCACATTTGATGGTCATCCAGGCGGAAAGGGCCATCACTTCATTAAGATCAACATCAGGATGATAACGCACACCGCCTTTTCCCGGGCCGCGGGAGAGGTTGTGCTGTACACGATATCCTTCGAAATGGCGAATAGTGCCGTCATCCATCTGCACCGGAATATCGACAATTAGCGCGCGTTTCGGGTGGCGCAGAGTATCCACCCAATGGGAAAGTTCGCCCAGGTAAGGGGCCACACGCTCGATTTGTTGCAGGTAGGTATTCCAGGCAGATGTGCTGCTATCTGAAGCGTAAGATAACTTATCCATGATAAACCTTAGTTATAAAAGTAATATGTTCTTAATTTGGCCGTGGTATACAGTGGATCTCACCATATAAACTTAAATTTAACATTTTTTTCAAGAAACAGCCTGTCCTCCAGCCTCCAGGTAGCCATATAAAAAACACGTGAATTAAGCGTTAAGTGAATAATTATCTATTTGTTTTGCGAATGTTTGCGTTCAAATAGCGATTCGGGCATTTAATATGCATGGCGCATGAGAATGACTATTTGTCAGATTTATGATGTACCTCTAAAAGTAAACAATATGATAATTATTTGTGTTTTCTTGATTGCATTTTAGCGGCGCGTCAGTAAGTCACTGAGATGGTGACGGTGTCCGCATAGTTGTCGGGCGTATAGTTCGCGCTGGGAACGGTGGCATACACTGAATACGGCGTAGCAGAACCGGTGCCAGTGCCTGTAACGGTATTGAGAGAGGTGTTGCCCCACACGGTACCGGAAGGTCCTGGCGTTGAGCTGAGTTGATAAGGGACTTTATCGCTGTTAGCCCCCGTTCCGCTCATCACACCGCTGCCTGCAGTATTGCCGTTGGAGGGTTGTAGTCCAATGGTATAAGGGGTGTTATTGGTGCATGCCACCCCGATGGTATTTGATGCTGTCGCATTGCGCTGAGTTGCCTTCACCGGGGTAAAACTAATGTTAGTGGCCGATGTGATATTGCACTGTTTGCTGACAGTGGCTGATACGGTGAAGGGGAGTCTGGCGGCAACGGTATCACCACACGTGGAAGGCGGAATAACTAATCCAGGGTTGAGGGTGATAAGCGCCGTGGCTGCCGTATAGCTGTCCTGATAACTTCCGGGGACCGCAGAGGTTTGCGGAGTGACGAGCTGAGCGGATACGGTCAGCGAACCGGTCACTGGGATCAAATTGAGCAAGTTAAGTTGTACCATGGGAAACGTGGTGCCGCTCTGATACTGACTCCCCCAGATCTTACTGTGCCCGGCGTCCTGATATAGCTGATAGCTTAACGTTCTGGCAGGTGTTCCGCTTAACGACATATTCCGTGTTGCCACCTGACCGCTGACGGCCGATGCGCCAATATTAAAACAGAGGTTAATCCCCGCCAGTACGTCGGTCACTTCTTTTGCACAAGTCCAGGTAAAGGTCATTGAGGTCGTTGCGCCTGATGATGACAACGGGTCCACTGCACCAAAACTAATGGGTTGGACGTTACTTACGGAGCAGGTTACCGCATGGCTTATCCCTGGACAGAGGAGGAGTGTAGCGATAAACAGTAACTGTCTTAATCTCATGAATGAACTCCTGCTATTGTGACCGACATTCCAGCGGGCCTATCTGTACGATCCCCTTTGCATTGGCGGGATAATCGAATTGTGCGCCACAGCTACCGGTATCTGTGTCGACGCGTAATCTGTTGTGCTGTTCCAGGGTGTCAAACCAGGCCATACCATCGAATCCGACCACGGATGACTGGCCGGTGCCGTTAGTGATATATGCCATGCTGCCTTCAGAAATGGCCTTACCTTGTTCGTTAACGAGAGTAACCTGCGCGGCGCGTACGGGAGTGATACCAAAACTGACCAGGGTTCCGGAACGATCCGCCGGTGTTGCATTGGCTTCAACACGGGCGATCCGCATATTGGCGGGTAGATCCATAGGGTCAATACTGATTTGATTGTTTTGATAGCTGTTGAGTGACGTGACCAGCAGCAGACCCTGATCGTCGGTGCGACCGACAAGGTTATTTTGCAGCTTGACGGGCACGTCCGGAATGCCGTCTGTAGATACGACGGCAAAACCATTGTTGATTTCCCGAGCCGCGAACAAACCTCCCCCCATCGCAACAAGGGAGCCGGTCGCGCCAGCATAACCGTAGTGGTTGTCGGGCAGGCGACTAAATCCGGTGTAGGCTTTTCCGAAACGGCCCAAATATCCGACTTCCCCCTGGCCGCTTTGCCGGGAAGCTTGCTGGCTGGCTGCAACGTTCCATCCCCAGCCGCCGTCACCCGGTGGCGTTTGGCTGGCATTGATCTGGTAGCCGGTTTCATTATTGGTACGTTGTACGGTGCTGCTGGCGCTCAGATTACCGCTGGTGGTGACCGTCACCATCAGGTAAACGCTGCGATCGCGGGTGTCGTCAATATTCTGGTTAAAGCCGGCATTGAGTGAAACGTTATCGGTGACGGATTTGAACCAACTGGCGTTGGCGTAGCGCACCGCGCTATCGTGCGGATAGCGAAACTGCAGGTAGCTCAGGCTGACATTGCCGGCAGACGGCATTGCATAACCTATCACCGTATTGCTGCTCAGCGAGGGCGGCGGCTCACCATAATGGGTTGCGACATCACGGTAGTCACCCGACGTCGCCGTTGTGCTGGTGCTGAAATTAAACTGTTCACCTGACCAACGGTAACCCACACTGTACAAAAATCCGCTTTTCCCTGAGTCCGTACTGGCTGCCAATGCGGTGGACACTGTGCCGCTGCGCGGGCCGGGAACCCAGTCATTGCTGAAACCTGCGTTGATCAGCCCATCGCTGGTTTCCGCGTGCGTACCTGCAGTAAAGGTGTTACTGAATCCCCGACGCCAGGTCCCGCTAAACACAGGGGCGCTGGCATAATCAAATGAGGCGTAACCGTAATTCTCTCTTACTGCACCGAATTCCGCTGACCAGGCTGTTAGCCCCTCTCGCAGGAGTTGCTGATCGTTGTAAAACGAGAAGTTTTGTACTGTCGTTCTGCCCAGCGCGTCGGTCATCATCACCTGACCGGTCCCTGCGCCACTGATATTAGGCATGGTGTTGATTTGAAAACTTCCGGCCGGAACCTCCCCGTTGTAGTACTTAACCCCATTGACGTACAACTCAACGTTTGAAGGAAGCGTGGCAGAACCAAGATAGGAGGGAAGCGGGGTGGTTGGCATATACGGCTGTAAACCAAAATCGGTTCCTATCTGGATGCCGCCAATACGGGTCGGTCGGGACCAGGTGAGCGAGCTTGTCAGGGTATCGCCAACGTTTATTGCCAACATATTATCCGGAAATGACGTGCGCCAACGGGTGTCCATACGGTAGAAGGCATTATCTGCGTTGGGCGCGGTGGAATATTGCGTCAGTTGGGTTGTGCTGAACACCCCTAAGCCATTAAACGCGCGCAACTCGCTAAATGTGTTGGCGCTGCTTTCATCTCCCTGCTGAGCATAGACATCGTAATTGAGTAATGCCCCACGTGAGTTTGATGCTATTGGTGTCGCTTCGCCGGTCGGGTTCACCTGCGTGGTGACAAGATCAAGGGAACTGAGCGGCACAGTGAGCGCCAGAGTTTGTTGTTCGACGTTGTAGTCAATGCTCAGTTGGGCAATATCGTTCAGACCGACGGTTGCAGCTGTATTTTGCGGTAAGCGAAAACCCAATTGTCGTAGGGTATTTGCGCCAGCATAGAGTTTTTCATTCTGATAGCCAAAATGAACCAATCCGACAGGGTTTCCATTCAGGGTCACGTCGAGATATAAATCGATGCCCGCAAGAGGTGTTGCGTCACCAATAATTCCACTGTTTGTCTGGTTATTATTGTCCGCGTAAGCTGAAACCATTCCAGATAATAATGCTCCATTGAGTAAGCAACATTTTACCAGAAGCCAGGATCTCTTAGAGATCTTGTACTGTTTTTTGGCCATTAATTGTTACTTCAACTTTACCGCCATAATGGGTATCACTGGCGGACGGGGATAATATCCACCGCATTGTTGAGCCCGGAAGAACGTAGCCTAATAGTCCCGGCGTAATGACTTTTTTCGCGCCATTATGGTTTATAAAGGTTGCCGCTGATAATTGCGCATGACCATTTCCCTGATTTCTGACTTCAAGAAATTTTTTGCCGTCAAGTTGCTGTAATGTCCATTGCAATTTTGCCTGGGTTTCAGCCTGTGCCGTTGGTTGAATAAAAACAGGTATGGAATAATGCAGTACAAACTGAAGTTTATTTTTTTGTAATTTTGCTGGCGGTAATTCGTCAATGGATAACCGATAGGCATCTTCAGTATGTGCCGAGGGCGGGCCGGTGCGAATAACACGAATCAACTGGCGTTCACCAGGGGCTAGCGCCAGCATTGGCGGACTGATAACCAGCCCCTGAGAGGGAGACAGCTTGTCGCCGTAAGCGCTTTGGCTCCAGCGAAAGACCCGAACCTGGGCATTCAGCACGTTTTCTCCGGCATTGCTTAGCCAGATCCCATCGGCATTTTGCGATGCTTGCAGCGTTAATGTGACTGGGGCAACCTGCAATCCGCTGGCTGTCGCCGGATTTACGCTCACAGCCGCTCCTAACAGGCATGCGCAGGCATACTGCTGTACAGGCAGTTTTACTGTCATCGGTGTTCCTGAATTTAGTAGTTAACGTTTACCGTTACGGTGTCGGCATAGTCGTCAGGTGTGAAGTTCGCGCTTGGCGCGGTGGCATAAACGGTAAAACTCTGCTGAAGCCCTGTTCCCTGAGATGCAACACCATTTCCTACCGTGGTGGTGGTGGCCGTATTCCCCCAGACCGGTCCTGTTGCTGATGTTTGGTTCAATTGATAAGGCACTTTATCGGTATTGTTTGCTGCATTTGCGACAGAGGACATGGCGCCGGACCCCGTGGGTGTCCCGCCGTTGGCCGTTGAAGGTGCCAGACCAATAAAGTAGGGGGTGGTTTTTGAGCAATTAATTGAAATTGTGTTGCTTGCGCTGGTATTTGTCGCTGTGGTATTCACGGGACCGAGAGTAATATTTGAAGCCGACCCCGCAGTGACAGTACACGCTTTTTGGATCGTCATCAGTACCTGAAATGTCCCGTTGGTGGACGCTGCATTTGCCGCCGGAATAATGGAAAAGGCGCAGCAAAAAAGAATTAAGCGTTTGTCGAAGACTAGAGCCATATCCTTCACCTTTTTCAAATAACCACATTTTTTGCTTTAAAAAAACAATAATGTGACACAAGAAGACATGATTTAACCCTAGAATAAGTATTAGACGTACGCCAGTTGATCTCATGAATTTTACTTAGAGAAAAGGTGATGCCGTCGACAAAAAAATAATACCAACGGGTGAGTATGCCGTTTCTTTTTTGTGCTACTCAAAAGTATGCACAGCGGGTTCAGGACGGAATTAAAAACGACGTGGGCTATACAGTGTGCATAACTCTCTCTAAGATTGAGGGTAAGTCGCTCTCTTTTTGCCAGATAAAGGAAATTCAGGTAATGACGTTGATGTCGCATAAACTTGCAGTTGAGCACTCCGTTCCGCTCCCACTGTATGCCAAAGTCAAGGCGATGGTCGCGGATAGAATCAACAGCGGTGAGTGGCGGCCCAATGATCGTGTTCCTTCGGAATCTGAACTGGTTCAATTGCTCGGCTTTAGCCGAATGACGATTAATCGCGCCCTGCGGGAACTGACAGCAGAAGGGTTATTGGTCAGACTGCAGGGGGTCGGAACATTTGTGGCTGAACCGAAAAGGCAGTCAGCGCTGTTCGAGATCCAGAATATTGCCGATGAGATACAGGCGAGAAATCATCAGCATCGTAGCTCTGTGATGCTGTTGCAGACAGTGAGTGCCACGAGAGAGCAGGCTATGGCACTGAATATGCAGCCCGGAAGTGAAATCTTTCACTCTTCGATCATTCACTATGAAAATGATATCCCTATTCAGATTGAAGATCGTTTTGTTAATCCGGACGTAGCGCCGGAGTACCTTCAGCAGGATTTTACCCAGTTAACACCGAATATTTACCTGAACAGGCTGGCACCGCTTACTGAAGGGGAGCATGTTGTTGAAGCTGTTTCGGCCACTGCGCTGCAAAGCAAGTGGCTTCAGCTTGCGCCTCATGAGCCTTGCCTGCTTATTTGCCGCCGGACCTGGTCACAACAGGTTAATGTCAGCTATGCCCGACTGCTGTACCCGGGAACTCGCCATCGTTTAAAAGGACATTTCACGTCATGAATGGATGGCACGTGCTGCGTTACGACGATTACAGGCTGATGCCGTGGAAAAACGGGGCCGGAATGACCCGGGAAATTCAGCGTTTTCCGCCAGAAGATGACAATTTTCAGTGGCGACTTTCAATGGCGGAGGTGGCACAGGCCGGTGAGTTTTCACGCTATCAGGGATACCAGCGGCTGCTGTCGGTACTGCGCGGCAATGGGATGACATTGCACATTGATTCGGCTTCCGGCGTGACGCTTTATGCTTTCGATACCGGGGCATTCTCCGGTAATAGCCGCGTGGACAGCGAACTAGTGGATGGACCGATTCTGGATTTTAATCTTATTTATCAGCCAGAACGCTTTGATGCTACGTTGAGTTGGCAGACGGTCGACACGCACGCGCAATACCAACTCAGCCCCGGCGTTACGACACTCATTTTCTGTGCCGCGTCGAATTTGATCCTCTCTTCAACCGCCATGCCGCCATTACAACTGCATTGTTATGATTGCGCAGTACTTCCACCTCAACCTCAACACTCTGACGTTCTGGACCTTGGCATTCATGGTTCCGGTTACTGGGCATTCATCGAGTTGCGCAGTATCGAAGAGTGATCTTCATCCTGTTCCACCCCTGAAAATGTTAATTAATTGTGTATTTTGTTTGTGACTGATGCCGCAAATTTAATCAGTAGTTTGTGGCTATTTTGTGAACAAGATCAATGCCATTCATCTCCCCATCATTTTTGTCTTCAGCTTAATTCATTGTATTTATTAATCTAAAGTGCAATTTTGTTGTTTTTCGTTTTGCAAATCCATCTTGATTTTGTGAATAAATA